>DAIUFO010000415.1:0-3489 GCA_036844545.1 Chloroflexota bacterium | reverse complement strand
AGGGCCTGCGGGCCGTCAACAGCAAGCGCCCGGTTATCGCCACGCCCTATCCGCCGGCGCTGGACGAGCGGCTGGTCGGCTACCTGGGTCAGGCCGGCTTCGAGGTGCAGGGCTGTAAGGGCCTGGGCATCGTCAACAACGCTGAGATCGGGCTCTTGCCGGAGCACGCCTCGCTGCGCATCGCCCGCGAGGCGGCGGCAGCGGCTCCCAACGCCGACGCCATCCTGATGCCCTGCGGCCGCTGGCCGGCCCTTGAGTCCGCCCTGCTGCTGGAGCAGGAGCTCGGGCTGCCGGTGGTCACCTCCACCCTGTCCATGGCCTACGGCGCCTTCAAGCGCCTCAACATCCGCGACCAGTTCGAAGGCTGCGGCAGCTTGCTGGCGACGCTGAAGCCTTTGGCGATCGCCTCTTAGCCCGCGAGGAGAATGAAGTCGATGTTCGCCAGGTCCCGGCATCTCGCGCTCTGCACGCTGGCGGTCACATTTGCCGGCTGCGGCGCGGCGGCTCCTTCGAGCCCCGCGGCGCCAAGCACCTCCGCGCCCGCGGCTTCGGCGTCCACGGCCCCAACCAAGCTCGTCGTCGGGCTGGGCCAGGCCGTGGCCCAGGTCTCGCCGCTTTGGGTCGCCCAGGACGCGGGCTTCTACACGCGCAACGGCCTCGACATCGATGCCCGCGTGGCGGTCGCGACCACGGGTCTCGCGGCGCTGCTCTCGGGCGAGCTGACCTTCCACATCGGCGGCGGGTCGGAGATGCTGAACGGCGTTGCCAACGGCGCCGAGCTGGTGGCGCTGGCAAACCTCGCCCCGAAGTCCGCCCTCAGGTTCGAGGCGGCGGCAAGCATCAAGACCAAAGACGACCTCATCGGCAAGAAGCTGGGCATCACCCGCATCGGCTCAGCCACCCACACCGCCTCGCTCACGCTGCTGAGGAAGATCGGCCTGGATCCCGACAAGGACGTGTCGTTCGTCCAGCTCAACACCACCTCCGCGGTCACCACCGCGCTCATCGCCGGCGCCATCCAGGGCGCGATGTGCAGCCTGCCCGAGTGCCTCAAGGACGAGGCCGCCGGCCTGCACCCGATGTACAACCTGGCGCAGCTGAACATGCTGGACACCACGGCGGTGGTCGTGGCCGTCAAACCGTGGGTGACTGCGCACCGCGACGTGACCCAGCGATTTATCGACGGCCTGGTTGAAGGGGTGGCCCGCGAGAAGAAGGACAAGCCGCTCAGCACGGCTTCCTTGAAGAAGAACATGAAGATCGACGACCAGGCAGCCCTGAACGGCACCTATGACTTCTACGTCAACAACGTCCTGGCTTCGGAGCCGTATTCCCGGCCGGAGCAGTTCGCGGACGTGGTGACGTCCATCACCGCCCAAACAGGCAGCTGAAGGACTTCGACGTCAACAAGGTCATCGACAACTCCTTCGTCCAGAGCGCCATCGACCGCGGGCTACCGAAACAGCAGTAAGGAGCACCACATGCCAGCCTGGCCAGCCATCATCGACGCCGACGCCCACATCGTCGAGCGCGAAGAAGACATCCGCAAGTACCTGCCCTCACCGTGGGACCGGCGCGTCAGCTCGCTGCTGCCGGGCGATCAGCCCTTCGACCAGGGCCTGAATGGCCGGCTCGGCTTCCAGAACCCCGAGTACGAGCCCGTGCCCGGCGTGCGCTACACCGGCGGCATGAGCCCGGAGCAGCAGGTGGACGCCTGGGAGCGGATCATGGATTGGGGCGGCTTCGAGCACGCCGTCTGCTTTCCGACCATCAGCGGCACGGTGTCACGCCTGCGTGAGCTGGACTGGCAGGTGGCCGTCGCGAGGGCGGTCAACGACCACCTGGCCAAGGAGTACAACGCGCGCTCCAAGCGCATGCACTGTGTGGGCGTGCTGCCGCTGGGCGTGCCCGAGGAAGCCGCTCGCGAGCTGCGGCGAGCCACTACGGAGCTGGGCTTCATCGGTTTCGAGCTGCTGACTATGGCCGCGCCCAAGCCCTATGGCGACAGCTGGTACGACCCCGTCTACGCCGAGGCCGAGCGGCTGGGCGTGGCGCTGTGCGTGCACGGCGGCCGGACAGCGTCGCACGAAGTCGGCGGCTCCGAGCTGCGTACCTTCTCCGAAGTCCATTGCTACACCTTCCCCGCCGGCATGATGCTGCACTTCACCAGCGTTGTCTGCCAAGGCCTCCCAGTCCGCTTCCCCAAGCTGCGGATGTGCTTCCTGGAGATCGGCGCAAGCTGGCTGCCCTACTACCTGGACCGGCTCGACGAGCACTACGAGAAGCGTGGCGAGAACGACATGCCGCTGCTGAAGAAGAAGCCCAGCCAGATGGTCCGCGACTCGCAGCTGTACTTCAGCATCGAGTCGGGCGAAGGGCTCTTGGCGCCGACTGTCGACTATGTGGGCGCGGAGCACTTCATGTACGCCTCGGACGTGCCGCATTGGGACAACGAGTTCCCCGAGAGTCTGGAACACCTCTGGGAGCACCCCCAGCTCTCGGCCCACGCTAAGCAGAGCATCCTGCACGACAGCGCCGCCACCCTGTACCGGCTCTGATGGCCCTGGCTCAGGTGGATGGCCGGCAGGTCGAGTACGAGCTGCAAGGCAGCGGCGACCTCGTCGTGCTTCTGGCCGCCAGCTGGTGGCCGCTGGATACCTGGAAGCTCAGCGGCTTTCCCCAGCTGCGCGATCGCTTCCAAGTGCTGGCTCCCAACCAGCGCGGCAGCGGCGCCAGCTCCGGCACGCCCGACCCCTATTCCTCCGAAAGCCAGGCTGACGACGCCATTGCCCTGCTGGACGCGCTGGGCCTGCGCCAGCCGGCGCACGTCGTCGGCTTCGCCCAGGGCTGCGGCATCGCCCTCAAGATAGCGCTGCGCCACCCCGATCGCGTCCGTAGCCTGGTCGTGGCCGCGCCCAGCGCCGGTACGCCCGCCAGCGCGCCACTACCGTCGCTGCGCGAGAAAGATCACATCGCCAAGCAAGGCTTCCGCGAGTTCATCCGCCACCATGCCCTCAACGACGACTTCGCCTTCACTCCGGCCAACTACGCGCGCTCCCCCGAGCGCGCGGCGGCTCTAGCCGATGCTCTGTGGGACCACCAGGGCAGCGAGGAGGAGTTCCTCAAGCACGCCGACGCCCGCCGGGGCTACAACGCCGTCGAAGATGCCCGCCAGGCCCGCCAGCCGGCACTCGTCCTCTGCGGCGAGGAGGACAACGTCGAGCGCGGCACAAGCACGCCGGTCAAAGCCGCGCGCGCCATGGCCGAGGCCTTCCCCAACGGCCGGCTGCACCTGATCCCAGGCGTGCGGCACATGACCTTTTGGGAAGAGCCCGACGCCGCCTGGCCAGTGGTGCTGGAGTTCCTCCAAAGAAACTAAGAATGCCATGGGCCGCGGCAGGCGGTACCCTCGCCCGCTGCGGCGGGCGAGTATGGCTGCGCCGAGGCGCACCGGCGTGCATGAAAATACCCATTTTCATGGCAGGGCTA
>DAIUFO010000414.1:0-3496 GCA_036844545.1 Chloroflexota bacterium | reverse complement strand
TAGTCGCTCTCGGCCTTCACCTCGGCGGTCGTGTTCACGTAGGACACCACGACCGAGCCAGGGAACTGGGCCTTCCACTTGCGCAGCTGCTCGCCAGTGATGCTTTCGGCCAGCGAGCAGCCCGCCTCCAAGTCGGGCAGCAGCACGGTCTTGTCGGGGCACAGGATCGAGGCCGTCTCGGCCATGAAGTGCACCCCGCACAGCACGATGATCGGCTTGTCCGTCACTGCCGCCCGCCGTGCCAGCGCCAGCGAGTCGCCAGTGAAGTCGGCGACGTCCTGCACCTCAGGAAGCTGGTAATTGTGGGCCAAGATCACGGCGTCACGCGCTGCGCGCAGAGCATCGATCTCGTGGATCAGGCCGGGCTCATCGGGCTTGGAATAGAGCATGAATTACATCTCGATTAGGAGGCTGATGTCCAGCGCCTTGGTGGAATGGGTCAGCGCACCCGACGAGATGAAGTCGACGCCGGTCGACGCCACCTCGCGCAGATTCTCGCGGCTGATGCCGCCGGACGCCTCGAGCTGCGCCCGGCCGGCGGCGATCTCCGCTGCCTGGCACATCTCCGGCGGCGACATGTTGTCCAGCAGGATCACGTCGGCGCCGGCGTCGAGGGCCTGCCGCAGCTCGTCGAAATTGGTGACCTCGACCTCGATCTTGGTCAGCAGCGGCACGCCTTGCCGGCAGCGGCTCACCGCCTGGGCGATGCCGCCCGAGGCGCGGATGTGGTTCTCCTTGATGAGGATGCCGTCGAACAGCCCGAAGCGATGGTTGCGCGCCCCGCCCACCGCGACGGCGTACTTGTCCAGCGCGCGTAAGCCGGGCGCCGTCTTGCGCGTGTCCAGGATGGTGGCCCGACCCTCGCACAACTCCACCAGCTCGCGCGTGGCCGTCGCTACGCCAGACATGCGCTGCAGGAAGTTCAACGCCGTCCGCTCGGCGCTCAAGATAGCGCGCGCCAGTCCTTCGATGCGGGCGATGACCATACCCTTATCGACAGTTTCGCCATCCTTGGCGAAGGCCGTCCAGCTCACGTGCGGGTCCATCTCGCGGAAGGTGAGCTCGGCCACCTCCAGGCCGGCGATGACACCATGCGCCTTCATGCGCATCTCAGCCGTGGCCCGATGCTCCGGCTCAACCGTGAGCGAGGAGGTCAGGTCTTCGGTGCCGATGTCCTCCCGCAGCGCGATGCGCACGGCCTCCTGCGCGGCCAGCACATTCAACCCGGGAGCCACGGTCCGCGGAGCAACAACTGCCATAGCAGCAGTATAGGCTGCTGACAAGACACTATCCTGAGGTTTTTCAAACCCTAGAATGGTGTCTTGTGAAGTTGTACGAATACCAGGCGAAGCAGGTCTTCGCCTCTTATGGGCTGCCGGTGCCGCAGGGAGAAGCAGCCGACACGCCCGACAAGGTCCGGGAAGTCGCCCAGCGGATCGGCGGGCGGATGGTGATCAAGGCGCAGGTGCACGTTGGCGGGCGCGGCAAGGCCGGCGGCGTGAAGCTGGCCGACACGCCGGAGCAAGCGCGCGACATCGCGCAGCAGATGCTGGGCATGAACCTCAAGGGGTTCATCGTAAAGTCGGTGTTGGTGGAGCAGGCGCTGCCGATCGAGAAGGAGTATTATCTCAGCTTCACGCTCGACCGCGACAACCAGCACATCATCGGCATCTGCAGCGCCATGGGCGGCGTGGACATCGAGGAGGTGGCCGACAACCATCCCGACAAGATAGTCCGCATGGCTGTGGACGTGGCCTTCGGCCCGCTCGACTTCCAGATACGCGACCTCATCCGTGATGCCGGGTTGGACGCCAGCAAGAGCCGGCAGATAGCGGCCGTCATCAAGAAGCTGTACGAGGTCTACGTCTCGACCGACGCCAGCCTGGCCGAAGTCAACCCGCTGGTCGTAACCAGCGACGGACGAGTGATCGTGGCCGACGCCAAGTTCGACGTGGACGACAACGCCATGTTTCGCCAGAAAACGCTGGAGGTCTACAAGGACGCGTCGGAGGAGGATGAGCTGGAGGCCGAAGCGCACCGCCGCGGCCTGACCTACGTCCACCTGGGCGGCGAGATCGGCATCATCGGCAACGGCGCGGGGTTGGTGATGAACAGCCTTGACATCGTGAACCAGGCGGGCGGCAAGCCGTCTAACTTCCTGGACATCGGCGGCGGCGCGAGAGCTGACATCGTGCGCAACGCCCTGGACATGGTGCTGCTCGACCCCGCGGTCAAGGCCATCCTGATCAACATCTTCGGCGGCATCACCCGCGGCGACGAGGTGGCCAAGGGCATCCTGGAGGCGACATCGACGTTGGACGTGCGGGTGCCCATCATCGTGCGCATGGCCGGCACTGAGGCCGAGGCCGGGCTCAAGCTGCTGGAAGGCAGCAAGCTGGTGCCCGCGGCCACAGCGCCCGAAGGCGCGCGCAAGGCTGTAGAGCTGGCGAGGCAAGCTGCATGACGGCTCCCAGGGCTGCCCTCACCCTAGCCCTCTCCCACCGCGGTGGGAGAGGGGATCAGCGGCCGAAGGTGGCAAGATGAGCATCCTGGTTGACAGCAGCACCAAGGTGCTGGTCCAGGGCATCACTGGCCGCGAAGGCTCGTTCCACACCGGCCAGATGCGGCTGTTCGGCACCAACGTGGTGGCCGGTGTCACGCCTGGCAAGGGCGGCGGCGAGCACGAAGGGGTGCCGCTGTTCGACAGCGTGGCAGAAGCCGTGGCTAAGACCGGCGCCAACGCTACGGCGATCTTCGTGCCGCCGCCGTTCGCGGCGGACGCCATCCTGGAGTCGGTGGCGGCCGGCCTGCCGGTAGTGTCGTGCATCACCGAGGGCATCCCCATCCTGGATATGGTCCGCGTGGCCCGCTATATGAAGGGCTCGCAGACGCGCCTCATCGGCCCCAACTGCCCCGGCATCACCACGCCAGGAGGCCGGTGCAAGATCGGCATCATGCCCAACATGCTGTTCAGCACCGGCAACGTGGGCTTGATCTCCCGCTCGGGCACGCTGACTTACGAGGTGGTGGATGCGCTGACCAGGGCAGGCCTGGGCCAGACCACCTGCATCGGCATCGGCGGCGACCCGATCATCGGCACCCGGCATCTCGACGCGCTGCGCTTATTCGAGAAAGATCCTGATACCAAAGTAACGGTCATGATCGGCGAGATTGGCGGCTCCGACGAGGAAACCGCCGCCGAGTTCCTGCAGGGCAGCAAGATGAAGGTCGTGGGCTTCATCTCCGGCCGCAACGCCCCGCCCGGCAAGCGTATGGGTCATGCCGGCGCCATCATCTCCGGCTCGTCCGGCACCGCGGCGGGGAAGATCGCTGCGCTGGAGAAGGCGGGGGTGCCGGTGGCCGGCACACTGGAGGAGATCATCCCGTTCGTCAAACGGCAACTGGACTCGTAGCGGGCAACCCTCGGCACAAAACCTGCTTCGCAGGCTGTCGCAAAATCCGGTGTGGCTGGGGTCGTAGCTCGTTTTTCACCCGG
>DAIUFO010000413.1:0-3502 GCA_036844545.1 Chloroflexota bacterium | reverse complement strand
GTGCTGGGCATGCATACGTTCCCATCGAGTGAGCCGCTGAGCGATGACCTGGCTCGACGCATGCAAGGGGGAGGCGACAACGGCATCGAGCCGGGGCCCTACGCGGACGGCGAGAAGCCGCAACAGGGCGGCTACGGTCTGTGGCAGGAGACCATCGTCTATTCGCCGGGGCAGATGGTCCAAAACGTCATCAATGCGATGGGCGTGCCGGTCAACGCCAGCGAGAATCTGGGCTTCATCCTGGAGGCCATGACGTGGACGACGATCGTGTTGATGACCGGCTGGTTGGAGAAATTCCCACGCATGAAGGCGGCCATCCTGGAATCTAACGCCAGCTGGCTGCCGATGGTGCTGGAAAAGGCCGAGACCTACCTGCAGGTGCACGCCTACCACCGACCGGTGAAGATTGGCGATCCTGAAGAAACGTTCTACCGCCAGTGCTACATCGCTTTCGAAGGCGACGAGGATGCGGTCTACCGCATGTGGGACCTCTACGAGAACGTCGGCATCTGGTCGTCCGACTTTCCGCATCACGACGGCGCCGACGCCTGGGAGGCGATGGAGCGCATGAACAAATGGGGCGTGCCGGCCAACGTTCAGGCCAAGCTGATGGGCGAGAACGCGCGGCGGATGTACGGCATCGAGCCGGTGTTGAAGGTGACGGAGCCGCCCCAGAACTACGTGCCGATGTTGGAGCCGACCGTCGGCCGAATCTAAGCAGGCGCCGAACAAAGCGCGCCGGCAACAAGAGAGGAGAGAGCCGAGATGGCGATTATCGTCACAGGGAGCTCGGGGTTTGTAGGCCGCAACGTCATGCAAACGTTGGCTCAACGGGGCGCTAAATCCGGTTGGCTTCGACGTGGCGCCGCCGCTGCAAGGCAGCCTCCCTGAAGGAGTGCCCTTCCTTCAAGGTGCTGATGGTCATCAATGGGGCGCGCCAATCCGCGGGCTTGCCAGCCGTTTAACCAGCCCGTTGAACACAACGTACTATCAGTTTTTATGAAGGTCCTGATCACTGGCGCCGGAATGATCGGCTGCCACACCGCCCAGGAGCTGACGCAGCGGGGTGACGAGGTCACGCTATTCGACCTCGCGCCGCTGGAAGCCTACATCCGCCGGATTGTCACTTCGGACGTCCAGGTCGTACGTGGGGACGTGGCGGAGCTGCCGGCGGTGATGGAAGCTGTCCTTCTCGCCCGGCCCGAAGTCGTAGTTCATACGGCCGCGCTCATCGGCGGGGCTGCCCAGCAGAACGTCTACCGCGGGTTCGGAGTCAACATTGGCGGCACGCTCAATATTGCCGAAGCAGCACGGTTGACGGGCGTGCGCCGGCTGTTGTATGCCAGCACGCTCGGTGTGAACGACCTGTCCCATCCGCAGACGGGCCCGCTTACCGAAGAATTCCCAGTTGGCGGCTCCGGAGGTGTTTACGGCTCTTCGAAGGTGGCCTGTGAGCAGCTCCTCAAGGCATATGCCGCCGCGTACAAGTTCGAGCTCGGATTACTGCGCTTCGCGGGCGTCTATGGCTATGGCCACTACGTTGGCGGCTCTGGCATCGGCCGAGGCATGTACCAGCTGATCGAGGAGGCCATGGCTGGCCGGCACGCGCCCATCGGTTCGGGCCTACCGGATACCAACGAGATGGTGTACGTGAAGGACGTGGCGCGCGGCGTTGCGCTCGCTGCTCACGCCGAGACGCTGCCGCACGATACGTACAACCTGGGCAGCGGAGTGGTTGTCACACCCGAAGACATCGTACAGGCGCTGCAGCGTGTCGTGCCCGGAGCAACAGCCAGCCGCAATGGCCCCGCCCGCCCGGATCCATTCCCCCGGCTGCAGCCATTCGACCTAACGCGGGCTCGCGCAGAGCTGGGCTACGAGCCCCGGTATGACCTCGAAGCTGGACTCAGGGACTTCATGGAGGAGATGAAGCGCGCCACCAACTGACGGCGGCTTCTCTTACGAGGAGATCGTCGAAGTGGCGGGGCAACATTGATCGACAAAGTATGATCGACACGATAGGATTGAAACGTGGCTGTTCTCGATCTACGGGAGACGCTCGATAGGCTGGCAGTTGGGCTGGCGTTGTCCGCTGAGGATTTGGCGCGGGCGACGGGGACTTCGACGGCTACGGTGAAGCGGTGGCGAGCGGGAAGTCATCTGCCGCAGGGGGAAAGCCGGCGACGGTTGGATGGGCTGTGGGACCTGAAGGAGCGGCTTGACCAGAGCTTCACGAATGCGGCGGCGGCCAAGCGGTGGCTGAATGGTCGGAGCCGGTATTTGGGCGGGTTCACTCCGAAGGACGCGCTGCTGCTGGGGCATGTCGAGCGCGTCAACGCAGCGCTCGAGGCTCTAGACTCCGGCATCTTTCTCTAGCAGGTGGCAGGCTGGCAGACGGCCGCGGCAGTCGCTGCTCTGTCGCTCAGCTCCTATCGGGGACCAGCCTGGCGCGCACATAGGGCGCGATATGCGGCCACCGATGCAAGTGGATCATTGATGGTGTCGGGGCGATATCACCGCGGAGCGGACCTCTTTCGACCTGAGGAGAGCTGGGCAGCCTTGTACTGTGGGCTGGCACGTGAGGTGTGCGTCGGGGAGATTGCGCGGCACATGGATGCCGAGCTTCTGCCGCTGCTCAACGACTACCTCTTGACTGAGCTGCACATCGAGCTGTCAGCCGTCGCAGATTACCGTGACCTGGCCAGCATCGGTCTGACACGCGACGCCCTCCTGGTTGACTACGACGTGGACGTGCCTCAGCGGCTGGCAGCAGTCGTAAGGGAACGAGGGGTGGAAGGGCTGATTGTGCCCTCCGCCACCTTGCTTGGCGACGTGTTGGTGATCTTTCCTGACCGGCTGCGAGATGGCTCCAAACTGGAGGCTCTGGGCAGCACGGCGATGCGGCTATACGTGGAACGTTAGCGCGTCACCACCGGCGGATCGCCTGGGATCCGCATCGTCTTCCGCAGCGTTTCAGTCTTCTCAGGGTCGACAGCGCCATCTCGAATTACCACGCCATAGAGCTCCCGCGCGGAGTCGACTGACACGTAGCCCTCCAGCACGTCCACCAGTACGCGCGCCGGATCGCGCACAGCAGGGTCGCCGTAACCGCCGGCGCCCGGCTGCTGGAAGCTGATCACGTCGCCGTAGTCAAACGTGGTCGACGCCTTGGAGTGGACCTCTCGCTCGTCCGGGGTTCCTGGGTTGATCACAGTCCGGCCCAGCGCACCCGGTTGCCCGCCGAACAGGCCATAGGGCCGGAACTTGTGGCGGTCCGAGAGGTTGGTGAACTTGCCATCGTCAGCCAGGAAGCGGATGTCCCGGCGGATGCCGCAGCCACCGCGAAACGTGCCTGCTCCTGCCGAATCCTGGATCAGCCCGAAGCGCTCCACCAGCACGGGATGGTTGGCCTCCTGCGCCTCAACCGGGATGTTGCTGGCGTTGAAGGCCGAGCACATCGCCTCCACGCCGTCCTTGGTTGGGCGCGCGCCCGTGCCGGACA
>DAIUFO010000412.1:3002-3510 GCA_036844545.1 Chloroflexota bacterium | reverse complement strand
CGACTTTTGCCCTCCCACAGAGCGCTCGGTTTACCTGACGAAGCGGTTCTCACCACTCGAGCTGCGCCGGCTCGTTCACAAGGTCTGGGTCATCGCTCAGGCTGACGCGCCATGTGGCCTGCCAGCTGCCTCAGCCGCGGTAGGGAACCTGTTCGCGTAGGAGGATCTCCCGCCGCTCACAGCTCGATTGCAGGATTGCTTCGCATACCTCCAACGTAGCCGCACCCCAGCGTCCGTCGTGCGGCGGGGGAGTGCCCGTTTCCACGGCGCTGCAGAGCTCGTCAATCATCGCGTCGGCGCCGCTGGGCTCGGTCGGTAGCTTGATCTCATGCCGGCCCTCGTCGTCGTAGACGATGAGTCCGTCCGGGGACTGGCGAACGTCCGCGCGTTCGAAGCTGAACAGCATAAGTCCGAAGAACTGGTGGTGCTCACTTGCGGCCGCGGCTTGGCCGCGATCCTGCGCGCCACCGTAGCGGCGCGCGTCCCGTAACTCGGGCTCGTCCGCCGC
>DAIUFO010000412.1:892-2992 GCA_036844545.1 Chloroflexota bacterium | reverse complement strand
CCGCTGAGCCCGGCTCGCGGGCTTCGAACGCCTGCCGGCTGCGGCCATTGGTCTCGGGATCGCGCGGGAGCCCGCGCTCGCCCATCCAGTGGTGCAGCTCCGCGCTGTCGAAATGGGCGTAGCCGCTGTAGACGATGGTGGCCGGAGTGCCATCCTCGAATTCCAGGTAGGCGGCGTAGGCGCCATCCACCGGCCTCGAAGCATCCCAAGAGCGGGACATGGCTCGCACGCTTCGCAGCAGGCCGCCGCCGATCAGCCGGATGATGTCCACCTGGTGCGGGCCCTGGATGTGGACCGCGCCGCCACCCTGACTCGTGTCCAGCTCCCAGGCAGCCCGCGGGCGGTACAGCAGGTCGGTGTAGTTCCAGGCATGGATCATCTCCAAGCGGCCGAGCGAGCCGCCGCGGACCAGCTCGTGCAGTGCCCGGATGGGCGGGTTGAAACTGTGCGTGTGGCCGACGAGCAGCTGCACGCCGGCGCGATCGGCGGCGGCCACCATGTTCTTGCACTGCTGGACGGTCACCGCCATCGGCTTCTCGACGATCACGTGCTTGCCATGCGCAACCGCGGCCAGGACGTGCTCCTCATGCAGGAAGCTCGGCGTGGCCACGTACACGGCATCAACATCCGGACCGGCACACAGGTCCGCGACCGTGTGGAAGGTCCGGACCCCATACTCCGCCGAGGCCCGCTCCAGCGCCGCCTCGCGAACGTCGGCGACCGCGCTCAAGCGCACGCCCGGATGGCGGGCGAACGCAGGCAAGGTGAAACTGCTGGCGATGCCCAGGCCGGCAACGCCTACGCGCAGCGGCGTCCTCAAAAGAACACGGAAAGGGTGCCGGGCAGCGGCGCCCGATCGAGCACGATCTGCCGGCTGGCGATGCGCCACTGGCCATCAACCTTGCGCAGCACGTCATCCCGCTTGCCCGAAAAACTGTGGGCGGCAACGTCGATCCTGGTCTGCAGCAGCAGCAAGTTGGACGAGACGCGCGTCTCATCCCCGTGTGACTCGTGGATGAGGACGTTGGTTACCAGGTGCCGGGTGAACGACGGCGGCTGCTCGGCGTGCGCCAGACGCGTCTCCAGCCGCTTGACGCGAACCGTCAGGAAGTCCTTGTCGTCCTCGATGAGCCACGCCGCCGGCGGCTCGAACGGCGGCAGCCGGTCTTCTGGGTCGTGCAGCGTCTCACGCACACCAAGCCTGCAGGTGGCGTCGTCGGCGAAGCAGTCCAGCCATTCCAACAGCCGGCGCTCGTCGACCAGCCAGGCTTCGTGATACAGGAAGCGCTCGACCTCCAGTTGCAGCAGGAGCGAGGCCTGGTCAACTGCCATTTTCGGCAGGGTGATCCATGAGCTCAGCCCAATAGGCGTAGAAGTGGCGCTGGGCATGCTCGGAGAAGCGCGGTCCGATCAAGCCGGGCAGGCCGGCCACATCCCACTCCTCCTGCCCCGGCCAATGCCCTTCCTGAGCCAGGCCCATGGAGAACGAGAATGGATAACGCTGAGCGAGCAGGGTGCGGGTGCTTTCGGTCACGCGCTCGAAGTTGTTGGCGTCATCCTGCTCGAACAGGCCGCTGGCGAAATGGCCACCGCGGCCAAGATCGCGACGCGCCAGGAGCTTGACCGTCTCCGGCGCCTGCTTGGGCAGCAGCAGGTTCTGTCGTACTTCGATGTCCAGCGGGCCTCGCGGATGGAACTGAAACAGGCCAAGGCCGCGCAGGGCGCTCCCACCCCAGATGGCCAGGTTGGGGAATACCAGCGCGTGGCTGAACGAGTAGGGCATGGCCGGAGCTCCTGCCAGCCGGGCTTGCAGCCGCTCCCAGCGCGCGGTGACGTAATCTACCGCTTCCGGGCCGACTTTGGCGGCGTTGTTCAGGTCCATCTCGTAGGCGGTTTGGCCGATCATCAGCCCGCCCAGGCCATGGCCCGGTTTCAGGGCAACTTCGAACGGGCCGTGAGGATGCTGCGGGCCAGCGAATTCGCCGGCGCGCAGGCCGAGCTTGTATGTTGAGCCGTGGGTGGTGGGATTGTGATAGTGGTCGCCGGCGAAGTTTTCGGCTGGAATCTTCCAATTGCCGTGCGCTTCGTAGCGTGAGGAAG
>DAIUFO010000412.1:0-882 GCA_036844545.1 Chloroflexota bacterium | reverse complement strand
AGCCACCACCTCGTATCCGCCCAGGTCCTCGGCCACCAGCAGGATGGCGTCGATATACCAGCGCAGCTCACCCAGGAAATCGTCCAAGGAGGGCGCCGCCGGATCCCAGCAGGCGAAGATGAGTCCGCCGTAATTGGCCAACTGGGGCGCCTCGGCCAGCCCCCATGGCTCGCGGTCGAAGTCGTCGTAATAGGCTTCGGTGTGATACGGCACCCCGGTCAGCTCGCCCCGGCTGTTGTAGGTCCAGCCGTGGTAGCCGCAGGTGAACGCCGCGGCATTGCCCTTCTCGAACAGGCACAGCCGGTTGCCGCGATGGCGGCAGGTGTTGAGAAAGGCGTGCGGGCTGCCCGTGTCATCCCGCCACAGGATGACTGGATCCTCGCCCATATACGTGGCCAGGTAGTCGCCCAAGTTAGGGATGTAGCAGTCGTGGCCAAGGAACTGCCAGCAGCCGGCGAATACGCGCTCGAGCTCGCGTTCGTAGATAGCCGCGTCCGAGTACACCAGGCGGCTGACGGTGCCGTTGGCGGTGTCAACCAGCGGGCCGGAGGACATGTCAGACCGCGACCAGCGATTCCTGAGTGGCCGGCGCGCCGTACTTGGCGCGCAGCGTCTGCCAGTGGGCCGCGTATTTGCGCGCGTTCTCGCGCACGTTGTCGGGGATTTCCACGAATGGCGGCCGCAGCGGACCCGGCTGGATATACCCGGCCTCAGCGATGGCCAGTTTGCCAGCCGTTTCGCGCCAGCTCATATTTGTCGTGCCGCCGCCGACGTTGGTCGCGCCCAAGTCGAGGGTGATCTGTCGGGCCTTAGCTTTGTCGCCGCGGGCAACGGCATCGCGCAACGCGAAGATGGGCGCGGGGCCCATCCACAGGTCGTAGC
>DAIUFO010000411.1:2449-3518 GCA_036844545.1 Chloroflexota bacterium | reverse complement strand
GCAGAGCATCCAGTAGAGCGCGACCACCCAGGTCACCTGGTCGAACGTCACGGTCTGGAACACCCAGTTCGCGCCAAGGAAGAGAGGCAGCGCAATCGCGACCAGCAGCGCCATTGCCTGGAGCCGAAGCGACCCGCCCAGCCGTCGCACGTAGGCCCCGGTGAGCCCGACCATGAATCCGCCCAAAAGCGTCGGCAGCAGGCGAAGCGTCCAGGGACTGACCCCAAGCAGCCCGGTCTCCAGCCGAGCGAGGAGTGGAACGACCGGCGGAAAGTCGACGTAGCCGAACGCCGGATGGCGCCCGGCGTCGAGGTAGTAGAGCTCGTCGGTGTGGAAGCCGAGGGTGCCGTTGGTGGCGAGGTGGAGGGCGATGACCGCGGCAGCCGCGCCGCCGAAGAGAAGCGCGCCTGGCACGCGCGACTGCTGCCGAAGAGGGTGAGCGTGACTCGAGCGCGCCAACCTAGGGTCGCGACGGCGAGGCGAGCTGGCGGAGCGCTTCACCGCTGAGCCGGTAAATCGTCCAATCGGCGTTCGGCCGGGCTCCGAGCCGCTCGTAGAAGCCGATGGCGTCGGCGTTCCAGTCCAGCACGGCCCATTCGAAGCGCTCGCAGCCACGCTCGACCGCGATGGAGGCGAGGCGCTCAAACAGGGCACCGCCCACCCCTCCGCCGCGATGCTCCGGCATCACGAACAGGTCCTCGAGGTAGATGCCAGGTTTGCCCCGGAACGTCGAGAAGTTGTGGAAGAAGAGCGCGAATCCAACCGGCTCCCCGTTGTCCTCGGCCAGCAGCGTCTCGGCGTACGCCCGATCACCGAACAGCGACTCGGCCAGGACGTCCTCGGTCATCGTCACCTCCTCAGCGAGGCGCTCATACTCTGCGAGCGCCCGAATCAGCCGCGCTATGGTCGGGACGTCACTCGGCTTGGCGCGCCTGATGGCGAGGGTTCGATCCACGACCTCGAGCTCTACTTGAGCTGATCCACTTCGACGGCCAGCTTGTCGGCCGCACGGCGCCTCTCCTCCACCCGCGACCGGGCCGTCTCGGCGTCGCGCTGCACGGCGGGCCGC
>DAIUFO010000411.1:0-2439 GCA_036844545.1 Chloroflexota bacterium | reverse complement strand
GCCTCGGCCTCGGCACGCCGCGCCTCCATTTCGACTTTGGCGGCGTGCGCCTCCGCCTCCCGGACGCGTTCGTGCGCGGCGTTGAGGCGCTCCCGGGCGGCGGCAAGCCTGGCGGCCCGGCGCTCGGCCTCTACGTTGCGCTTCGGCGTCGCCGGCTGCGCCCGGGTCGCGGGCTCCGTGGCCGACTCGCCCTCCGCCACCTCCGGCATGGCGCTGAGCCCGCCAAAGCCAAGCGGCGGCGGCCCTGTGAGCATCCGGCCGCGCGCCAGCGCGTCTCGCATCTCCTGCGGTCCCAGCGCCGCCGCCGCCAGGAGGTCGCGAAGCTGGCGGCGCACCGGCTCCGCCGTGGCTCGACTCCCGGGCATCTTTGCCGACTGCGTCGCCACCCGGTCGAGCGCCTGCTGGAACGACGCCGACGCCGCGCGCAGCAGGTCGGACGCGCCGCGCGTGCCGGCGAACACCGACTCCTGCGCCGACTGAAGCTGCCGCCCCGCCGTCAGCAGGGCCTCGATCCGTTCCGGGTCATAGCGGGCGACCTTGTTGGCCAGCGCGACCGTGGCCGAGGGCTTGCGGATGGCCAGTACCGTGGCGGCGGCGTCGCGGTCGCCGGCCTGGCGCAGCTCCTGAGCCAGCTCCTTGCGGCGGGCTATGAACTCGTCCGGATCGGCCCCGGTGAGCTCGGTTACGGCGTTCTCGTACGCCGGGTCGGATTTGCCAGCCACCTCTCTATGGTGTCAGGCGGGCGGCGCCGGCGTCAGGCCTTGGACGCCTCGGCGGCCGCCGCTTGTAGCCGGCTCAGCGGCATGTACTCTCCCACCTCCGGCATCTCCAACTCAACGGAGGAGACCAGATGAGCGCTGATGAGGTAGACCACTTTCGGGCTAAGAACGCCGAGCTTCGTCGCCTCTTGGAGAGGCACCAGTGGTCGGGCCTTACGCCGGCCGCGTCCGTCGGGGTGTGCCCGGAGTGCATGGGCGTGGAACCGCCGGATGGTGACGGCCACCGTCCTGGGTGCGCCATCGCCACCGCCCTCGCAGCGGAGGAGTAGCAGCCCCGGCTCCAGCTCTCTCGGGGGATCTAGCTCTGTGGAAGGCGCGCCAGCCGATCTAGAGGCGCTAAACGCCGGCTCCGGAGTGCGTGTGCGCAGGCCATGCCAGCGTGCCGGAAGCACTCTTGACGCGCATCAAGCGTCCTGAGCTAGGGTTCGCAGCAAGGTAACTGGCTAGCGAAGTCCGGCGCCTTACCGTTCATAGAGGACAAACAATGGACTGGAATTCGAAGGACTGGCACCGCAAGGCTGTGGTCGCCCGTGGGCAATGTGACACTTGGCATGCGGCGGTGCACCAACAGCAAGCCCGCGTGTCGGAGCCTTTGCCCCGTTACGAGCCCCAGGAGTTCGAGCAGGTCCACGCATTCTTTGCCGCACGTCGGCAGCAGGAGATCGACTTCAGCTTCTACTTGGTAGCCGTGGAGCGGTATGTGCGCGCCGCTGAACTAATACACGAGGTTGAAGGGGGGCAAAAGGTGATCCGCTTCACCATGCCTACGCTCGAGCTGCCTGAGTTGGGATGCCCTTTTGCCCCCCTTCAGGCGCTTACTAGTTGTCCTGTCGTGGTAGTGAAGACGGGGCGCCATTTCCCGGTCCAAACCGCGGCTCCTGCAGCGTCAGGCCAATCGAGAACACGACAGCCAGGACTAGCCGGCTCAGAGCTTTTGGCCGACTTACTCGGCCGTCGGCTGGTGACGGGCCAATCTTGCCTTCTGTGTTCTAGCGATCTGGAGCCGGATGCTCTCCTTTCCCATGCACACATCGTCGACGTAGTCCAGGCCCGCGCCCTCGGCGATCGACCGGGCTTCGTCGGACTTGAGACCAAGCTGAAGCCAAAGCGCCTTGGCGCCGATCGCAACCGCCTGTCGGGCGATGCCAGGAGCCTCGGCGGCAGGTCGGAAGACATCGACCACGTCGACGGGCTCCCTGATGTCCAGGAGCGAGGCATAGGTCTTCTCGCCCAAGATCTCTCCCGCGTTGGGATTGACCGGGATGATCCGATACCCACGGTGTTGAAGGAGGTAGGGGATATGTCCTGAAGGCTTGCCGGCATCACGGGATGTGCCCACAACGGCCACGGTACTGGCGTATTCGAGGATCTGTTTGGTGGTGTGGCTCACGTCGACCGAAACCGTGGCGCGGTGACGTCGACTAGCACTGGATCCTCATGAGTGGTGGGGCGCGGGCTGGGCATCCTCGAGCTCAAAGAAGAGCTCGTCCGGGTAGCACCAGAACCATCCTTCTTCGGGCTCGAAGGAGCGGATAATCGGGTGTCGTGTCACCTCGTGGTGCTTGGTGGCGTGGCGGTTCTTGGAGTTGTCGCAGCAGCCGAGATGGCCGCATGTCGAGCACATCCGCAGATGCACCCACCAATCGCCCATTTGCAGGCA
>DAIUFO010000410.1:0-3521 GCA_036844545.1 Chloroflexota bacterium | reverse complement strand
CGAAAGCACACGTAAAGCTCACGCTTGCGCTGTATGTTCAGCCTCAACAGACCTACGGCTCTGGAGGGTTTGCCCATGTTACGTTGTGTGCTCGCCGTTTCATTGTTCGCGTTTTGCTTGGCCGCGAGCGCTTGCGGTTCAGTAGCGCCGGCCGCGTCTGCTCCGGCTGCCCAGGCGCCCTCTGCTGGGTCGTCGGCGACATCCGCTCAGCGTGCCGCCGCGACGGCGCCACCGTCCTCAACCGGCCTGGCCGGCGCCCCGCAGCGGCTCGAGAAAACACACCTGGATGTGGCCGTCGCCGCCGCCGGAGGGACCAGCACGCCCGAGTTCGTCGCGCACGACGCGGGCTATTTCAGCAGCCACGGGCTCGATGTCACCATCAGCGTGGTGAGCGCCAGCGCGGCTACCGAGGGCCTTATCTCGGGCCAGATCGACATCTACCAGGGTGGGGCCGCGGCCATCGCTGGTCACCTTGGCGGAGCTGACCTCATCTACGCCGCCGCACCCATCGATCGCAGCTCGCTCAAGCTGCTCGGCCAGAAGGGGATTACTGCTGTGGAGGGCCTGGCCGGGAAGGCTGTCGCCACCACGTCGCCCGGTGCGTTTGGCGAGATCGCCATGCGCAAGACCGCCAAGGAGCACGGCCTGGAAGTCGACAAGGACATCAAGCTGCTGTTCCATCCCAACCCGCCGGCGGCCCTGTCGACGTTCCTCAGCGGCAACGCGGCGGGCCTGATCATCACTCCGCCGGAGAGCATAGAGGCGCAGCAGCGCGGATACCCGGTGATCGTCGACTACTACCAACAGGGTTGAAGATCATCGGGCCCGGCGTAGCCGTGAGCCGGCGCTGGTATGCCGGGAATCCCAACACGCTCACGGCGTATCTGGAGGCTTACCTGGACGGCGTGAAGCGCTCACTGGGCGACCCCGCCTATGCCAAGCAGGTCGACGCCAAGTACGCCCACCTTACGGATCAGAAGATCATCGACGACGACTATCAGGAAGTGCTCAAGGCTTGGAACAAGGATATGACGGTGGACCCATCCGCCATCCAGGTGGTCCTCGATGTGTCCGCCAACCCCAAGGCTAAGACCGCCGACGTCAAGCAGTTCTACGACAACACCATCATCAATCAGGTGAACCGCGACTACGCCTCCAAGCTCTTCCCGGGTGACGTGAAGTGAGAACGATCTTACCCATTGGCATTGGCCTAGGCTCATTGGAAGTGTCCGTTGTCCCGTCGAGGAGGTGATCGCACATGGATTTCGCGCTGCAAGAAGTCAGCCCCGAGCTCAAGTCCTTTCACGAGGAAGTCCGGCGCTATGTGGCGGACGCCATGCGCGGTGGCGGGCATCTTAGGTGGTCAGCCACGTGGTCGACCCGTGAGAACGAGGAGGAGTATCAGTTTCGCCGGCGGCTGGCACGCAAGCTGGGCGAAAGAGGCTGGTTGTTCCCGACCTTCCCAACTGAGTACGGTGGCGCTGGCTTAACCGCCGACCATCAGGCCATCATCGAGGCCGAACTGGACCGCTACGGACTGGACCGTTCGCACGTGTTCTACACGCTGGCACGCATCGTCGCCCCCTGCATCCTGCAATTCGGTACGGAGCAGCAGAAGCTCGAGTTCCTGCCGGGCATGACCCGCGGTGAGGTATCTGTTTGGCAGGTGCTCACCGAGCCGCAGAGCGGCTCTGACGTAGCCAACTGCCAGACCAAGGCCATCCGTGACGGCGACGTGTACGTCGTCAGTGGCCAGAAGAGTATGGTCGGTTCCGTCCACCCGCCGGATTTCATGTGGGTCCTGGTCTACACCGATCCAGGCGGCAAGCGCCATGAGAACCTGGGCTGGATCTACATGCCCGGCGATCTGCCGGGCATCACCTTCCAGCATCTGCCCATGCTGATGGGCATCAAGAACATCGTTTTCTTCGACGACGTCCGGGTGCCGGCCAAGTACCTGGTCGGCGGTGAGAACAACGGCTGGACCGTGAGCAGCACCCACATGGAGCTGGAGCATGGGGGCGCTGGAGGCGTCGGCGGTGACCCGGCCGTGGAGCGGCTGGTGGAGTACTGCGAGAACACACGGCGGGCCGGGAAAGCCGCTCATCGCGGACCCGGACGTTCGGGACATCCTAGCGGACGCCCTGATCGAAGCCCACGCCGTGAGGCTGTTCGACCTACGCAACTTCTGGCACCGCCTCAATCGCAAGCCGCATCCCTATGGTGGCGCGCAATCGATCTATTACCGGCGTATGGTGCGTCTCAGGAACGCAGGGCGAGTGCAGCAGATTCTCGGCTATGAGGCTATGGTGCCTAACCTGGACGTCAACGAGTTCGCCGACTTCGAGCATTTGACGCGCATTGGGCCGGGCCAGCTGCACGGCGGCGGCACACTCGACACCGACCGGCTGATCATCGCCCGCCGCATGGGCCTGGGCCGGTCGGTCAAAGAAGAAAGCGCCAACCACCATCTGAGGAAGGGATGCAGCGTGGACCTTACCCTTTCAGACGAGCAGTTGATGCTGAAAGAGAGCATCGCCGACTTCCTGCGGCGTGAGGCGCCGCCAGATAAGATCGCTCGCCTGTATCAGCACTCGGACGGCTACGACGCCGGGCTGTACCGCACCGCGGCGGAGTCCGGCTGGCTGGGCATGCTGCTGCCCGAGGAGTACGGCGGCGGTGCGGCGGGCCTGACGGACTGCGCCGTGGCGTTCGAAGAGTTCGGCCGCGGCCCGCTGCCGGCGCCGCTGTTCACTGCCGGCGTGCTGGCTCCACAGCTTGTCCTGCAGGGCGGAACTCAGGAGCAGAAGGCGCGATTACTGCCGGCCATGTGCAAGGGCGAGCTGCTGGCCGCGCTGGCGGTCTCCGATCCCGGCCTGGGCTGGGGACCCGAGTTGGTCGAAACGCAGCTCACGCTAACCGACGACGGTTTCATCCTCGATGGCTCCAAGGGCTTCGTCCAAGACGGGAACGCGGCCGGCATGTACATCTGCGCCTCCCGGCAGGAACGTGGTCAAGGCGTCAGCCTGATACTGGTCGAGCGCGACCGGCCCGGCGTGTCGGTGCGCCAGCACGGCGGGCTCCTGGCCACGGTGGCCGAGGTCCGCTTGGATTCGGTGCGCGTGCCGCGGTCGGCGCTGCTGGGCGAGCTGGACGACGGCTGGGCCATCATCGAGACGGCCCTGGAGCAGGTCCTGCCGATCCTGTGCGCCTTCAAGGTAGGCGCCTGCCAGCAGATCTTTGAGTTCACGGTCGAATACACGCGCGAGCGCATCGCCTTCGGCCAGCCCATCGGCCGCTTTCAGCGCGTGCAGGACCACGTGGTGGAGCTAGCGGACCATATGGACGCCGCGCGTTGGATCACCTATGAAACGCTGTGGAAGTTAGAGTCCGGCCTGCCGGCCAAGGCAGCCGTGCACGAGGCCAAGGCGGTCGCCAGCGAGGCCTACTACTGGGTGTGCAACTACGCCCACATGGTCCACGCCGGGCCCGGCACCGCGCTAGACCACCCGCTCATGTCC
>DAIUFO010000409.1:0-3570 GCA_036844545.1 Chloroflexota bacterium | reverse complement strand
CTGGCCCTTATCTGGCCGGATCACCAGGCCAGGAACCGCCCCCGATCGGCATCACCATCGACCCAATCTCGCTCCAGCGCCCCTGCCCCCGTGCTCAAATGCCAGCCAATTCCATCGCCGAAAAATTATCCGCCACAAACCGGCCCACAACCGCCCACTTCCGGGCCAGGAGCATGGCCGGAAATCGGGCCAGGCGGCCGCGGGGCAGCGTGCAATGGGCTCTGAGCTTACCGCGAGGCGGGGTGCTTGGCCGCCGATGGCTTTTCGGCACGTCATACCCGACGTTCGATGTGTGGTCTACGTTACATCGATTCCGGCAGGGACAGACCCAGGAGGGTGAGCCCGTTGCCGAGCACCTGTTTCACGCAGGCGACAAGGGCAATGCGAAACCGGCGCGTGTCGCCGTCCGCCTGGTGGATGACGTCGGACAGATGGTAAAAGGCGCTGAACTCCTGGGCCAACTTGTGGACGTAGCTGGCCACGATGACCGGGGCGCGCTGATCCGCGGCGCGAGCCACTTCCCTGGGGAAGTCGGACAGTGTCTGCAGGAGCGTACGCTCCTCCGGCTCGATGGAAACGCGGCCCAGCGAGAGCTGCCCGTTTACGTTTCGCGGCAGGTCCTGGTCCGCCGCCTTGCCGAGAATACGCGCCGCCCGGACGTAGGCGTACTGCAGGTAAGGCCCGCTGTAGCCGTCGAAGTCCAGCACGCGCTCCCAGTCGAAGGTAATCACGCTGGTGTTGCCCACGCTGACCATTACAAACTTGAGGGCGCTGATGGCCACTTCCTCGGCGACACGCGCCCTCAAGTCCGCGGCCAAGGTGGGATTCTTGTCGGCGATGACCTCGGTCACGCGGCGAATGGCGTCGGCGGCCAGGTCCTCGTACGCCACGATATTGCCGGACCGCGAGGCCATCTTGCCCTGGGGCAGGTTCACCCGCTCGTAGGGCAGGTGGGCCATGTCCTTGGCGTGCTCGAAGCCGTACAGCTCGAGGACTTTGAAGACTTGCTTGAAGTACAAGCTCTGGCTCACGTCGGTGATGACGATGGCCCGATCGATCGGATACTTGCGGAACTTCTCAACCGACAGCGCCAGCTCCTTGGTCTGGTACAGCGAGGTGCCATCGCTGCGCAGGATAGGCATCACACCCAGCTTGTCGCCAAGCCGAACAATCGGCAGTCCCTCGCTGTATTCGGCCACGCCTGTGGCGATGAGGTCTTGGGCCATGGCCTTGCCTTCGGCCTCGACCTCGCTCTCGTAGAACCAGACGTCGAACCGCACGTCGAGCTGGCGGTAGATGCGCCGCAGCTCGTCCATGCACCACTGCTTGGTCTCGCGCCACAGCGCCAGGAGCTCGGGGTCGCCCGCTTCCCAGCGAGCGAAGAGCTGGGCAACTTCCTCCTTGGCGCCCGGCTCGTCGGCCTCGATGCGCCGCACCGCTTCGGTGTAGATGCCGCCCAGCCAGTCGAGACGATCCTCCGGCGGCTGCTCGGTCGCATGGTACTTGCGCAGGCACCACAGGCAGCGGATGACGTGGGCGCCGATGTCGCCGATGTAGTTGGCCGCCAGCACCTCGAAGCCGCTGAAGCGCAGCAGCCGTACGATGGCGTTGCCGAAGGCGGCGTTGCGCAGATGGCCGATGTGGAACTCCTTGTGGGTGTTGGGTTGCGAATACTCGACCATGCAGCGTGTGCCGTTGGGCTCGCCGGCGCCGTAGCGATCGCCGTCGGCCAGGATGCCTTGCAGCACGTGCCCGCCGGCCTGAGCGGCATTGACGTAGACGTTGACGAAGCCGTTGACGGCGTCGACACGCTCGAACTCGCCGCTGCCCTTCAGCCGATCGGCCACCTCGCCGGCCAGCGCCTGAGCGCCGTCCTTCCCTCGGCCCTGAGCCAGCGCCAGCTGCGTGGCAAAGCCCCAGCCGTCGTTGAATGGGATCCTCCGCAGCGGCACGCCGGCGGTCTGCACGCCGGAGGCAGCAAACGCCTGCCGCAGCGCCTGCGCAACGCCAGCTTCGAAGGAGAACGGCACGGAGGGGATCTTAGCCGGCTCTCCACGGTCACCAGAGCTGTCCATACACGAATGTTTACATACATGAATGCGAAGTGCTTTCCATCCATGTATGATTACATTCACGTATGGAAAGCTTTGTAGACCGCGAGGCTGAGCTGCACGAGCTGCGGCAGATCGCCAGCCGTCGCCGCCCGCAGCTGGTGCTGCTGTACGGCCGTCGCCGCGTCGGCAAGACCTACCTGCTGGATCACGTCTGGTCCCGGGAGCAGGCATTCTACTTCCTGGCGGCGGACAGCACGGGTGAGCTCAACCGCCACGACCTGATCCGCGAGCTCAGCACCTGGTCAGGCCGCGAGCTGCGCATCGAGGACTTCCCCACCTGGCGAACCGTGTTGCGGCAGATCGTCGATCTGGCCCGCGAGCGCCCGGTCGTGGCAATCTTGGATGAGTTCCAGTACCTGCTGGAGGACGAAGACGATCCGGCCTCGCAGCTCAACGCGGTCTGGGACCGCGAGCTGCGCGGGGCTCAAATCACCTTCGTGCTGTGCGGTTCGGCTGTCTCGACCATGGAAGCGCTCGGGTCGGCTCGCGCGCCGCTGTATGGCCGGATCACCTGGGCCGCGCAGCTGCGTGCCTTTGACTACTTCGACGCGGCGACGATGGTTCACACTCGCGGCCGAAGCGCGCGGGACCTGGCGCTGCTGTACGGCATATTCGGCGGCGTGCCACGCTACCTGACTGCCATTGAGCCGGACGATTCGTTGCAAGCGGCGGTCACGCGGAGCATCCTGTCGCCGCGCGGCGAGGTCCACCTGCAGCTGCTGACCGTCATCGAGCAGGAGCGCGGCATCCGCACGCCGGCTGAGTATCGAGCGGTGCTGTCCGCCATCGGGGGCGGCAAGACGCTGGCGAATGAGATCGCGCAGGGCGCCGGCATGGAGGGCCGCGAACGCGAGGTGCGCCGCGTCCTCGACGTGCTGCAGCAGCTGGAAATGGTTCACGCCGAGCAGAACTTCGCCGCGCACAGGACAGCGCCGTATCGCTACCGCATCGCCGACAACGCGCTTCGGTTCTGGTATCGCTTCGTCGAGCGCCACCGCAGCCGGCTGGTGCGGGCGAGCCCGGAGGAAGTCTGGGAGCAGCTGATCGAGCCCTATCTCAACGACTACATGGGCATCGTCTTCGAGTCGATCTGCCGGCAAGCCTACCAGCGCTTCCATCGCGCCTGGAAGCTGCCGGCGCCGGCCGGCGAGGTCCAGCGATGGGAGGGCTCAGACCGGCGGAAGGAAAGCGTGGAGCTCGACTTTCTCACTCGTGTCGAAGGCAACTTGATGCTGGCCGGCGAGATCAAGTGGCGCAGGCAGCCGATGACCGTGACAGAGCACCACCACATGCTGGACAAGCTGTCCCGGCTGGCGCAATCGGGGCACGGCTGGGCCGCCGATGCGCTGGCGCCGAACCGCTCGGCTGGCTGCATGTACTTCTGCGCCGGAGGCTTCGACCGGCAAATGACCGAGCTCGGCCGCAAGGACGAGCGAGTGCATCTCGTGTCGCTCGC
>DAIUFO010000408.1:0-3612 GCA_036844545.1 Chloroflexota bacterium | reverse complement strand
GATGCGTTGTTGACTCACCTGAGCCCCAAGAGCGGCCGGAACGTCATCGGCACCCTGAACACGGCGATCCGCTGGCATTTGGGGCTGGAAAACCCGGTGATCTTGCGCAACCCGGCCGAGCGGGTGAAGGTATCGGTGCCGCGCTACGAATGGCGTTGGCTGACGCCGGCGCAGGCCCACCAGCTGACGGACGTGCTGGTCCGATGTCCTGACGAACGGCAGCCGTACGCCAACTTCTTCGGCATGGCGCTGGAGACGCTGCGCCGTTGTGAGAGCGAGCTATGCGCCCTGCGGGCCAGCGACGTGGATCTCATGGCGAGGACATACCGCGTTGAGCAGGTAATGCTCCACCGGCACATCGTCCCGGCGGGCGACCCAGCGAGCGGACGAAAACACAAGCGCCGCCAGTACGACCTATCGGAAGGCGCAGCCTGGTACATCGAGCGCCAGATGGCCTGGCTGAGACGCCAGGCGGTGCCAGCGGACCTGGGCGGCTCCCACCTGCTGTTCACAGACGAGATGGGCCAGCCGTTTGCCACGAGCACGCTCACGCGCGAGTTCCGGCGGTTCCTCGGGGAAGCTGGCCTTCCCCGAATCCGCATCCACGATCTGCGGCATACAGGCGCATCGCTCCTGTTTGCGCAGGGGGAGAGCATCGCCACGGTTCAGGAGATCGGCGGGTGGGCGAGCAAAATGGTGCTACTGGAGATTTACAGCCACGTCATGCCCGGGACTGCAAAGGCGGCTGTTGACCGACTGAGCAAGGGACTGAGACAGGCACCATAGAGCCATAACCCTGGAGCGTTTCCGATCATTCCTGATCGCGTTCCTGATGGTACCGAAAGTAGCAAGCACAAATGAATTCAAAACTGGTGAGCCGACGGTCGGATTCGAACCGACGACCATCCGCTTACAAGGCGGACGCTCTGCCAAACTGAGCTACGTCGGCGGGGACGCCCCAAAGTGTAGCGCTGCCTCCCGCGTGGGAGACTTGAGACATGGTGCAGGCGCCCCAGACCCCGGCGGTCACGATCACTACGCGCGAGCAACTCGACGACGTGCTGGCTGAAGTGCGAGCCGCCGCACGGATGGCCCTGGACACTGAGTTCCTGCGCGAGAAGACCTACTTCGCCAAGTTGTGCCTGGCGCAAGTGGCCACGCCCGACCGTGTGTTCCTGCTCGATCCGACCAGGGGCTTGGACCTGGCACGCCTTTCGGAGCTGCTGGCCGATCCGGCGATCGAAGTCGTGGTCCATGCCGGCTGGCAGGACCTGCAGCTGTTTTACCAGCGCAACGGCTGCGTGCCCGCCAATGTCTTCGACGTACAGCTGGCGGCGGGCTTTGCCGGCCTCAGCGCTTCGCTGGCCTATGGGCGCCTGGTACAGGAAGTCCTGGGCGTCGAGCTGGAGAAGGGCGAGGCCTACACCGACTGGCGCCGGCGGCCGCTGACGGACAAGCAGGTGCGCTATGCCGCCGACGACGTGCGCTATCTTCTCCCAGCTGCTGACCGGATCAAGGCGAAGCTGGCCGAGCTCGGCCGCGGCCAGTGGCTGGCTGAGGAGATGCGCTGGCTGGAAACGGCTGGGGCCTACGCCGCCGACGAGGAGGTCTGGCGCAAGGTGGCCGGCCAGGGCACGCTCAACCCGCGACAAACCGCCGCTCTACGCGAGCTGGCCCTCTGGCGCGAAGATGCCGCTGCTCAGCGTGACCTGCCGCGCGGCTGGCTGATCAAGGACGCCACCCTCGTCGAGATCGCCCGCCGCGCCCCCAACGGCGTTGCCGAGCTGAAAACCATCCGCGGCATCGACGCTCGCGAGGCGGAGCGGTCCGGGCCAGGCATCCTGCAAGCCGTGCAGCGCGGCCAGGAGGCGCCGCCGGTGAAGCGTCCGCCGGCGCCGAACAAGACCGTGCAGGTGCGGGCGAGGATGATCGCCGGCTTGGCCGACGCGGTGCTCCGAGCCCGGTCTGAGGAGGCCGGCATTGCGCCGGAGCTGGTAGCCAGCCGATCCGACGTCGACGCACTGCTGTTCTCCGTCCTGAGCGGACGCGACGATGATGATGGCACCAACCGCCTGCTTCACGGCTGGCGTCGAGATGTCGCCGGAGACGCCATCGTGGCTCTGGCGACGGGCCGCTGCGCGCTGCGGGTCATCGATAAGCCGCCCTATGTCGAGGAAGTGCCGCTGCCGGGCTAGGAGCCGCCTCTGCGACGCCACAGGTCGTAGAGCACGATGGACGCGGCCACCGAGGCGTTGAGGGACGCAACGTGCCCGCGTGATGGGATGGCCGCCAGGAAGTCGCAGCGCTTCCTGGTGAGATGGCTCAGCCCCGAGCCCTCGGAGCCCACCACGATGGCCAGCCCCAGGCTGGGGTCCAAGTCCCAATACGGCTGCTGGGCGTCCTGGTCCAGCCCGACGACCCACACCCGGCGCCGCTGCAGCTCCTCGATGGCCTGCACCAGGTTGCCGGCGTTGATCACCAGCAGGTGCTCGACGGCGCCGGCCGATGCCTTCACCACGGCCGGCGTCACGCCCACGGCGCGGCGGTCCGGAAAGACGACACCATGCACGCCAACGGCATCGGCGGTGCGCAGCAGCGTGCCAAAGTTCTGCGGGTCCTGGATGTGGTCCAGCAGCAGCAGCAGAGGTGGCTCGCCGCGCTCCTCAGCCAGTTTGAGCGCATCCTCGAGCGACGCCCTCTCACGATCCGGAAGCTCGACCGCGACCCCCTGGTGGTTGCCGCCCCGGGCAACCTGCTCCATGATCGGCCGCCCCACCTGCTGCGCCACAATGCCTCTTGCACTTGCCTGCGCAACGAGAAACTGGATCTCGCGAGCGTGGTCGTCCGAGTACAACAGTCGTAACACCGCCTGCCCGCTGGCGACCACCTCCCGAACGGGGTTGCGGCCATATACGATGCGCACCCGAACAGGGTAGCGTCTGCCATACTCCGGCCATGGTGGTTGTTCAGCCGCGCCTCAATCCTGACGACCTCGAGCGCATGCTCGACACGGGTGAGATTGATCCCGAGGCTTGCCTCGAGTTGGTAGATGGGGAGATTGTTTGGTTGACTACTCCAAAAGGCACTGACCACGCTCGCATCGTCATGCTCATCGGCCGAGCTGTTTGGCCGTTCATCGATGCAATCGGCGCCTGGCTTTTCAGCGAGAGTGTCGGTTATCTGGTTGGTCCGGGCAACATGAACCTCCGTATTCCGGACATGTCGATCCTGACGAAGGAGCGATTCGCGATCTTTTCAGAGGGCCGCGCTTGGGCAATTGGCGCGCCAGACCTAGCGGTTGAGGTCCTGTCACCGGAGCAGCACGGCGAACCTTATGCCCGGCAGAAGGTGCCCGAGTACCTGGGCTCCGGCGCCAAAGTGGTATGGCTGGTGAATCCGGAAGATCGCACTGTCCGCGTGTACGAGGCTGGCCGAGCGGACTTCACCATCTACTCCGGCGACGCGGAAATCACCCTCGACCAGATCGCTCCGGGGTTTGGGGCGCCGATCAGCTCGTTTTTTCCGAGCTAGGCTAGTTTCCCCGGAAAAATGGGGTTCTGGCAGGCTGTCGCAAAATCCGGTGTGGCTGGGGTCGTAGCTCGTTTTTCACCC
>DAIUFO010000407.1:0-3617 GCA_036844545.1 Chloroflexota bacterium | reverse complement strand
GCTGCCCTCGCGCAGGAACTCTGGGTTGCTGACCACGGAGAAGCTTGCGCCGGTTCTCCGCTCGCGCTCGACGATGCGCGCCACGAGGTCACCGGTGCCGATGGGCACCGTGCTCTTGTTCACGATGATCAGGTCATGATCGAGGTGCCGGCCGATCGACGTGGCCGCCGCTTCCACGAAGCGCAGGTCGGCGCCGCCACTTTCGGCCGTGGGCGGCGTGTTGACGGCGATGAACACGAACTCCGCCTCACGCATGCCCTCGGCGTGGGAGGTGGTGAAGCACAGCCGGCCCATGGCGCTGTTGCGCTGCACCAGCTCCGACAGACCCGGCTCGTAGATGGGCATCCCACCCGACCGGAGCAGATCGATCTTGGCCCGATCCACATCCACGCAGGCCACTTGGTTGCCAAGCTCGGCGAAGCACGTGCCGGTCACCAGCCCGACGTAGCCGGTGCCGATGACACACAGTCTGCGCACGGTCTAGTTATAGAACCCGGCGGCCACTATTCGACGACCAGCGAGACTCGCTGGATCTCGCTGTCGTAGTCGTGCCCGGAGGCCATGACCTCCACCGATTGAATGAGCTGTACGTTGGGCGTGACGCGCTGCAACTGCAGCCCATCCTCACCAACCAGGTTCTGCCACTCGCCGGCCTTGATTAATTGCCCGTTCGTCACCGGCAGATTGCCGTTGTTCTGGACATAGAAGCCGCGGACGAAGAGCGCCGGCGTGCCGGTCTCGTCGAGGTAGTTCACACGCACCATAAGGGGGTATTCGCTGCCCTGGTCGCCCCCGCCCGGCACGCTTTGCGAAAACACCTTGAACCGCATATCCAAACGCACGATGTTGTAGTCCGTCACATCCTGGTTGATGATCTGCCGGATGCCCTGCTCCGCGTGATAGGTACCGCCGCTGCGCGTGAAGCGCACGACGGAGAAGCTCTCGTCCGAGGTCGGACGTGTCCGGCCGGCAACGTCGCGCCCCTCGGGTGTCGGGGCCGCCACGTCCCATTTGAGGGGCTTAGTGGGACTCTCCGCTTGGACGAACGTCCCATTCTCGATAAGGTCCTCCGCCGCCAGGATTGGAGAATCCGGGGGCTGGCCAGCACGCACCTGCGTGCGCTCGCCGCCGCGGATGGGAACCTGGGCGCCGGCCGCCCACACCACGCTGCTGCCGCGGGTAGCCACCACCTCGAAGGTCTGGTTGGGCGTGACCTTCGCGATGTAGCTGCCCTCGCTGAGGCTGGCCGTACCGCCGCCACCGGCAACTTCGAAGTCCAGGCTGGTGACCGGGTTCAAGTGGGCTACGCCGAGCAAGGCCCTGCCCGAGGCTTCGTGAAGGCTGATGATAGTGCGCGGGTTGGACCGCAGCGCCGTCCCAAAGCGGTTGGCTCGCATAGTCGTGACCGTCAGCTCGGTGAGCGGATACAGCGTCGCCGTGCTCTGGTCGAACAGGGTGATCAGGACTCGGCTGTTTTCATGAGTGCGAATGGTGTCGCCCTCTCGCAGTTGCAAGCCGCTGGAGGCCAACGACCAGCGGTTGGTACCGGCCTGACGCGTTTCCACAGTGCCTACTACCGCCGTCATCGTCGCCAGGCGGCTATCGGTTACCGAAGGGATGAAGGTAGTGACGGTGAAGAACACGGCATAAACCAGCGCCGCGAAGATCAGCAGGCCGGCGATGATGCTGCCGCCAGCCAAGGCCGCGACGAAGCGATAGCTGCGGCCGGGCGCCGCGACCTCTAGTGGCGGATTTGGAACTGCCCGAATTCGCCCGTAGTCTCTTGCCATTCCGCCTCGACGTGTGTCACCTGCGCCCCAGCTGGCCCCTGCCGCAACCGGCTCAACAGCTCTTCCAAGATGTCGCGCGAGCCTTCCGCCACGACTTCTACCCTCGTGCCCGACTGATCATTGCGCGTGTAGCCCGTGCAGCCCAGCAGCAGCGCTTGCTGTCGCGCGAACCAGCGGAAGCCGATGCCCTGCACCGTGCCATGGAGGCTCAAGTTGAGTCGCGCCGGTCCAGCCACCACGCTTCAAGCCGGCAGCACGATTCCAGACTCGGTGCGACTCATCTTGGGCTCATGCTCGGGCTCGTCATGTTCGTGATCGTGGCCTTCGTGGCTCGCCAGCTCGAAGCTCTTGCTGAGGATCTCGTGCAAGAACGGCTGATCGTGGGGCGGCCCGGCGTCAACCTCAAGCGCGGCCCTCAGGCATTTCTCCGCGGCTTCCGTGTGGCCTTGCTGATACAGAAAGTGCGCCGTTTCCAGCAGTCGATCCTTAGCGCGCGCCAGCTCGTCGTCCTTGAAGATGGCGTCGGTCGCCCCGTCGACGATGCCGTTTTCCCGCTCCTTCTGCGCGCCCTCGCCCAAGACCAGCGGCCCGCCCCGCGCCGTTTCCAGGCGAGTCAAGTGCTCCTTGAGCTGCTCCTGGTCATACGCCCAAGCCTCGAACTCGGTGTGCGCCAGCTCCTTCGTGTCCTCCAGCGGAACGCGCTTGCGTACGTCGCCGGCATCCAACTCGGTTAGGATGGGCGGCTCCAGCGCAGGGTCCGGCGGTTCGACGCCGAAGCTCTTCCACATGCTGAAGTCTTGCGGCACTGGTGTGCCGGACTTTTCGTTGGCCGCCACGGATCGATGGACCACCTGGTTCGCGTATTCCGCCGGCGTGGCCACGAAATCGATGTAGCCGTATTGCCGGGTGAAGTTGTCCAGCCGGGCGAAGAACGCCTTCTTCGTGGTCGTGCTCAACTCGCAGTCCAGCAGGCCATCCACGTCGCTGGCGATGGCGAACAGGTTTACCAGGCCGGTGAAGGGCTTCTCGGCCAGGATGGAGACGGCGCGCGTGCCACGTGGGTCATAGGAGCTGATACGCCCCTCGACGAGCTTGATCTTCGAGGCTTCGGCCGGGCCCGCGGCGTCGGGCTGCTCTTTCGCTGGCTGCTCGCTGGGCCGGATGCCCCGCGTTTGCAGCTTGAACAGCGCTCGCCGGGCAGCCTTGGCGATATCCTTCGGGTGATCGAGCCGCGCCAGCGCGTCGGCCGCTTCGACCGTCTTTTGGCCCGCCAGGGCCTCAATGCCGGCCAGTACCTCGTCGCTCGCGAGCGACGCCGGATCGGCGCCGTCGAGCAGCTTCCGGGCAGTGTCGTCGCCGGCTCCCGCGGGCCCGGATTGGGTAGGCATTCGGAACCTGATGTTAGCATTCCGAGGCTCGATGTCCGTGGTTCAGGCCTTGTGGCTGGCCGTGCTGCAAGGCTTCTCGGAGCTGTTCCCGATCAGCTCCATCGGGCACACGGTGCTCGTCCCCAAACTGCTCGGCTGGAATATCGACCAGCAGTCTCGGACGTTCCTGCCATTCCTGGTCACGCTCCACCTGGGCACGGCCGCCGCGCTGCTGCTGTTCTTCTGGCGCGACTGGCTGGCGCTTGTCAGCGCCTTGCTGCGCAGCGTCATGCGCGGCAAGCTCACGAGCGATCCCGACGAACACCTGGCTTGGATGGTCGTCTTCGGCACCATCCCCACGGGCATCATCGGCCTGTTCCTGGAAACGCCGCTGCGCCGCTTGTTCGCCGCGCCAATAGTTGCCGCCGTGTTCCTGATCGTGAACGGCTTCATCATGTTC
>DAIUFO010000406.1:0-3618 GCA_036844545.1 Chloroflexota bacterium | reverse complement strand
CGGCTACCAGACGGTCGAGGAGCTGGCCAGCGATCCCAACGTCGACGCCATCTGGGTGTCCACGCCCAACCAGTACCACTGCGAGCACGTGATCACCTGCGCCGAGCGCGGCAAGCACGCGGTGGTCGAGAAGCCCATGGCGCTGTCGATCGACGAGTGCGAGCGCATGGTCGAAGCCGTGGAACGGAACGGCACCAAGCTCCTGTGCGGCCACACCCAAAGCTTCAATCCGGCCATCCGCGCCATGCGCCAGGTTGTCGCTTCGGGCGAGCTGGGCAAGCTGGCGGCCATCCACAGCTGGATGTCCACGGACTGGATGTTGCGGCCGCGCATGCCTCAGGAGCTGGACCTGGCGCTGGGCGGCGGCGTGGTCTACCGCCAGGGGCCGCACCAGGTGGACACTGTCCGGCTGCTGGGCGGAGGGATGGTGCGCAGCGTGCGCGCTATGACCGGACAGCTCATGCCCGAGCGGCCGGCGCCGGGCAACTACACGGCCTTCCTGGAATTCGAGGACGGTACGCCGGCCAGCATCATCTACAACGGCTACGGCTACTTCGACACGTCGGAATTCATGGGCGGCTACGGCGAGCGGCACTACTCGCCCGAGCAGCGGGTGGAGGTGCGGCGGCAGCTCCGCGCCCACGCGCGCGACGAGGTGCAAGCCAAGGAGGCGATGCGCTTCGGTGGCCAGCTCGAAGGCGGCTTCGCGCACGGCTCGGCGGAGACGTCGCGTCGCGAGCGCCTGCCGGGCGGCGGCAGCTTCTTCGGCATCACCGTGGTCACCTGCGAGCGCGGCGCCATCCGCCAAACGCCGCCCGACGGCCTGCTGGTCTACAGCGACGAAGGCGTGCGCGAGGTGCCCGTCTCAGGCCAGAACGCGTCGCGCAATTCGGAGCTGAAGGAGCTGTACGACGCGGTCATCGAGGACCGTCCAGTGTACCACGACGGCCGCTGGGGCATGGCCACCCTGGAAGTGTGCCTGGCGATCATGCAGTCCGCCCGCGAGCGCCGGGAGCTGCTGCTGACGCATCAAAGCCCGACGGCGCATTAGGGGCGCGGCCCTGGGCTTCTTCCACATCAGATCGGCGAACGGGACAGGCAAGTTCTGGTTGATGCCGATAGCCTGGTCTGAGCGGCTCGCGGCTGCTACGGTGGACCAGCGCAGCCATTGGGAGTTGAATGGTGACGGGGTTGGCGTCCATTGGCCGGAGCTGGATGAGGACCTTTCGGCGCCTGGGGTCGTCGGTCTGCCGGATTAGGTAGCTGGCTGCCTTTTTGCACGATGAAGGAACCCTGTGCATCTTCATGGGCCAGCGAGAGGTCGTGTTTGCGACAGACAGCTTCCAGATCCGCCAAGAATGCTCTGGCCTCCGTGTCGTTGTCGGGCCCCATTGATGGCTTCACAGCGCTTAATCGGGTCATCGTTTGGTGGCGTGCGAAACCGTTCGATGCCGGTGCCGCAGCTTCTCTACGGTCCACATTCGGAGGAGTGTTGACGGACCGATGCCCAGTTCATTGGCCTCCTCTCGGAGCTGACGCCACTGCTGGTCGTTGAGTCGTACGGGAAGGACTTTGTCCAACGGCCGCTTGACTAGGAGCGGCTCTGTGATAGGCTCGGATGCCTCCCAGGCGTCGCCTCCAGCCTCCAGCCGCTCTAGGTCATCTGTCTTCTTGGTCTTCGTCATGGGCGGCCGGCTTCAGTCTGGCCGAAGAAGTAGTAACGGCCATCGTGACCACGCCGAATCGCCGGCTGGCCTGCGAAGAGCATCTCCTGGACCTCATCGAAAGTGACGCCGTGCTTGCGCTCAATCTTGTCCAGCGTGCTCTCCGGAATCTCCAGCGCATCGACCTGCATCTACCGTATACGATTGTAGAGTACCCGTATACGGGAAGTTGCTCAGATTGCAGGATCGTTGTCCACTGGAAACCAGCCTCGCAAACGAGCGGAAAGGGCGGTGCTGTCCTTAGTCTCGCATTCCCACACTACCAGCACGCGCCACCCCGCCAGTGACAGGACATTTGCTACGGTGCGGTCGCGCAGCTGGTTCCTCGCAAGCTTGGCTTCCCAAAAATCAGTGTTAGACGCGGGACGAAATGCTCTGGGACAGTCTGGATGTTGGTGCCAGAAACAACCATGGACCAGTACGATGCTGCGGTGCTTACGCAGAACGATGTCAGGCTTTCCCGGCAGCTTAGAAGAATGCAACCGGAAGCGCAGGCCCAACGCATGTAGTGTCTTGCGCACCGCGAGTTCTGGTCCGGTGTGGCGCCCTCGGATGCGACTCATGTTGCGGCTGCGCTGCGCCGCGGTTACCCTATCCATTCGGAAGCCAACGATCCCAGCCGGCTTGCTCATTGCGTGCGAAAAGGCTCATCATTGTCACCGTGAGTTCCGTCTATCCCGAAAGCCCGCAGGACGATGTCCGACAGGAGCAAATGCGGGATCGGTTCAACCTCGAGTGGCCCGCTGTCAGGAGCCGCATTGGGGTTGACGCAGAGTTGGAAATCGACGGCCAGCGACTTCCGTTTGAGTGAAGTCGACCACAAAGGGTTCGGTATCCACCGTCCGCGACCTAAGCCCGAGGCATATCGAGAGTTGGCGAGGCAAGCATTGGCTGATCGCCTTTTACGACAAAAGCGGCCGCCATTTTCAATACGCCGTTTACGGCTCCCCAGAAGCAATGTCAGGCTGGATTCGGGGAATGGGGACATACATAGCTGCCGACCTCAAGATCGCTGAAGTCGTGCCGTCACTCATTGGACTGCCTACGCTCCATGACGTATTGGGGCAAAAGGTGGTCTACACGTTGGAGGATGCAACGAGGCTGTTGAAGGTCCAACCAAAGCTGGTTGAGTCGTTGCTGACGGACTTGAACATACCCTTTGAATCTCGGGATACCCTGCCTAGGAAGTACGGCAGACTGATGGATGTCGATGGCGGCTATTCGGCAATGCGAATGCTCGAGATTCTCCGGCGGAGATGCCAGTATTTGCTGCTGCGCGGCGCCACTTTGAACAATCCCTCGATACCATCGGGATATTTCGCCGGCTGGCCACACCTCACGAAGGCAGAGCAGCTGGTAGTCGAGGTCCGGCAGTATCTTCAAAAGGCCTGAGTGACGGAAACCGCCAATCGGTAGCCCATCGGCGGAACTACGGAGTTGCCGATTTGCCCCAGGGCAGCGTAGACAGCACCACCAGCAAACTTCCAGGACTCCGGAAAGCCTTGAAGTAATGCGCAGTCTGGAACTGACAACCTGAACTCCTCGTTCTTCGCTACGAACCTGCTTGCCGCCTCCCGAGAGGCCGCGACCCCGTGCGGCCAAATGCCGAGGCTTCTCCATGTGCCCACTGCCGCGACGCTATTCACCACTGACGTGGTCCGATGCGGACCGGTAAATCCACTCCTGAGGGTCGGAGCGAGAAGGTCAAACCCAATGTTTGGCAGCCCCAAAGCTTCCCTGGTCCCCATACACGGGGGGAGATCGTCAAGCAGTTCCTCGAAGCTGGGTGTCTGCTGCCGGAGATGGAATGAATAATGGGTGCGAACTGGCGGGTTGTATCTTTTGGGTGCAGATCTTTTAGAGGGACCTACGCGGCCTTGGGAATGATGCTATC
>DAIUFO010000405.1:0-3642 GCA_036844545.1 Chloroflexota bacterium | reverse complement strand
TGGTTTGGCGGAAGCCGAGGCCACCGCTGGCTTCGTCTGAGCTGCCGCGGACGATGCCGGCGGCGCCGCCGCCGAAGCGGGAGCAGCGGAGGAAGGCGCGGGAGCAGCCGATCCGCCGCAAGCGGCCAGCACAGCCGCGCTGGCCAGAACGTGGGCAAGGAATCGTCTCCCAACGGGCGTTTGCATGCTCAGCATGCTACTACGTCACCCTTCCAGCGCAGTCTGTGCCACACGTGGTACATTCCCGACATGCTCGCTGAACACCTAAGCATCCGACTCGATAGCGTCCTCCGTGAGAACCTCAATCGCCAGGCCCGGGAGAGTGGCATGGATGTGACTACTCTCGCCCGCCGCTACATCGACGAAGGCTTGCTGCACGATCGCTTACCCGGCATCCACTATTGGCAGCGTGCCGGCGGCCGCGAAGCCATGCTGGTGGGCCACCGCATCAGTGTGGCGGACGTGATCGAAACCTACCACGGCTCGTCGAACGATGCCGAGGAAACGGCAGACTACTTCACGCTGCCGCGGTGGTTGGTGGATCAGGCCCTTGACTACTATGTCGAACGCCACGAAGAGATTGACCAGCAGCTCGAGAAGAAGTACGAAACTGCCGAACGCGAGGAAGCAGCCTGGCGTGAGCGCCAGCGCATCCTGGCTAAGTGAGGCTGCTGCTCGACGAGCTGTACAGCCCACGAATTGCCAAGGAGCTGCGCTCGAGAGGCCACGACGTGACCGCCGCCGCGGAGATTGAGCCCCTCCGCGGCAGACCAGATGACGTGGTGTTCGAGTGGGCTTCACGGGAGAGTCGCGCCGTCGTCACGGAGAATGTGGGCGATTTCACGCGGCATCATCACGGCTGCCTCAGGCGCGGCGACCATCACTTCGGCCTTGTCCTGTCCAGCCATAAATCGATGCCGCGTCTCAGAGGGGTCATAGGTCCCTTCGTGCGTGCCCTCGATGCGCTGCTGGTGAGCATGCCCGACACCAATGCCCTACGAGATGGCATTTCCTGGCTCTCGCTTCCGCTATCGTAGTCCTGCGTGAGTTATCTCAGCCATCTGCAATGCTGGCGCTGCGGGCGGACGTACCCGCCAGGCCGGATGTTCAGCGGCTGTCCGGAGTGCGCCAAAAGTAAGCCCTCGAACCTGTTCTGCGTCTACGACTACAACGCCATCGCCAAGAACTTCGACCCGAAGTCGCTGGCGAGCCGGCCGCCCACGCTCTGGCGCTACAAGGAGTTCCTGCCCAGCGACCACCAGGTCAGCATGGGCGAGGGTATGACGCCGCTGATCCGCTGCGACCGGCTCGGCGCCCAGCTCGGCCTCAACAACCTCTACGTCAAGGACGAGTCCCGCAACCCCACCTGGTCGTTCAAGGACCGTATGGCCTCGGTGGGCGCCGGTATGGCCCTGGACATGGGGGCCAAAGTGCTGACCGCGGCCTCCAGCGGCAATGCCGGCGCAGCCACAGCCGCCTACGCTGCGCGGGCCGGCTTGCAGGCGGTCATCTTCACCGCCCTGAAGTTTCCGCTCACGATGCGCATGTTCATGCAGGCCTACGGCGCCAAGATCATGGCCACGCCCACCGTTCCCGATCGTCCCACGATGGTCCTGAAAGGCGTGAACGAGCACGGCTGGTTCCCCATCCAAACGATGATGCAGCCGCCCATCGGCGCCTGCACCTACGCCATCGAGGGCAACAAGACCTTCGCCTACGAGCTGTGCGAGCAGCTGCATTGGCAGCCGCCGGACGTGGTGGTGGCGCCCTGCAGTGGCGGCGACTCTATCGCCGGGGCCTGGCGCGGCTTCAACGAATGGCGCCAGCTTGGTTACATCGACAAGCTGCCGCGGATGGTCGCCGCCGAGACGTACGGTATCCTACGGCGCGCGCTCGACAGCGGCGCCGACCAAACGGAAGCAGTCGTCGATCCTCCGCCGAGCGTGGCTATCTCCTGCGCTACCACCAACAGCTCCTACCAATGCCTGCGCACCCTGCAGGACTCCAAGGGCGCCGCCATGGAGGCCAGCAACGACGAGATCGTCGCCATGCAGCTCGAGCTGGCCTCAACCGAGGGCATCTGGGCCGAAGCCACTGCTGCGCTCGGCCTGGCCGCCGTCAAGAAGCTGCGCCAGCGCGGCGACGTGGACCAAGACGAGGTAGTGGTGGTCTGGCTCACCTCCGGCGGCCTCAAGGACCCCGCCGTGATGCAGTCCTACGTGCCCGACATCCCCCTCATCGAGCCCACCTGGGAGAGCTTCCGAAAAGCCGCCAAAGAAACCTACAGCTGGGACGTCGAACTCCCTCTCCCGCCGCGGCGGGAGAGGGTTGGGGTGAGGGAACCCACCCGCTCGTCCGTACGCAGGCCCAAAGCCAAAGGACGGAGACCCTAATGCACATCGGCCTGGCCATCCCCACCTGCAAAGAGGGCCTCAGCCTACCGGTGCAGTTCTGCACGCCGCGTCAGGTGGTCCAGATGGCTGTTCGCGCCGAGCAGCTCGGCTTCCACTCGGTGTGGGGCAACGACCACATCACGCCGCCCAAGTACGTCCGCGACGACTATGCCGAGGCGCCCAACTTCAACGAGCCGCTGATCACGCTGGCGTTCTGCGCCCAAGCGACAACACGACTACGGATCGGCACCAGCGTGCTGGTGCTCCCCATGCGCGAGCCGGTCTACCTAGCCAAGCAGCTGGCCACGCTCGACGCCTTCTCCGGCGGCCGGCTGACCGTCGGCGTCGGTACCGGCTCGTATCGCGAGGAGTTCGAGCGCCTCCGCCCGCGCGACAAGGCCCTCAGGCGCGCCGATCTCGTCGACGAGAGCCTGCAAGTCCTCCGCCTCCTGTGGCAGGAGCGCAGCGCCACTTTCGAGGGCAAGCACTACGCCTTCGACGGCATCGAGCTGGCGCCCAAGCCTGTCCAGAAGCCGCTGCCCATCTTCATGGGCGGCAACAACCCCAACGTCGTCCGGCGGGTGGCGAAATGGGGCCAGGGCTGGTTCCCCGCCTCGGTGAGTGAGGAGGGCCTGAAACGCGGCATCGACCTGCTGCGCGGCTGCTGCCAGGAGCTTGGCCGCGATCCCGGCGAGATCGCCATCGCCCCGCAGTTTTTCACAGGTATCGGCCGCACGCATGAGGCCGGGCTGGCGCAGTTCAAGCGCAGCCGCCTTTACATCCACCTGCAAACCCTGGCTGCATCCACGCTGCGCGGCCAGGACGTCAGCAAGCTGGTGGACGACAACCTGGTCGGCTCGCCGGCCGAAATCGTGGACAAGATCCATCGGCTGAAGGCGTTAGGAGTAAGCATGATCGCCTCGATGAGCTTCACCAGCGACACCTACCAGGAGACACTCGACGACATGCAGCTCTTTGCCGAAGAAATACTTCCTAGCCTCTCCCACTGCGGTGGGAGAGGCTAGGTTAGGGCCCTATGCGTCTAGGTCTGGGACTCCTGCAGGAATACCCACCCGACGACCTCATCCGCATCGTTCGCCTAGCCGAAGACCTCGGCTACGACACGTTCTGGTACGGCAACGAGAAGTACTGGCGCGATCCGTGGATTGGCTTGGCCGTGGCGGCCACCAACACCAGCCGGATCAAGCTCGGCACCTTCATCACCGACCCGTATACGACCTACGCTGCC
>DAIUFO010000404.1:729-3654 GCA_036844545.1 Chloroflexota bacterium | reverse complement strand
CGCGAGGCCGGGCTGGTGGAGCACAGCTCGTGGCGCGGGCTGTCGCCATTGCCTTCCAGCCGGTTCACCTCCAGGATCATCCGCGTGGCCGCGGCCGTCGTCGTGGCCGAATCGACGACTGTGATGTCCGGCCCGACGATAGCTTCGATCGGCTCCCGCAGCAGCGGATAGTGGGTGCAGCCCAGGATGAGTGTGTCGATGCCCCTAGGCAGGAGTGGATCGAGGTGCCGGTGCAGGATCGGCTCGGCGTCCGGGGCATGGGACCGGCCCGCTTCGACCAAATCGACCCACTCCGGGCAGGCCTGTTCCCATACCTCGGCCACGGGGTTGATGTCCTTGATATTGTCGAAGTAACTCCGGCTCTTGATCGTGCCTGCCGTGGCGACCACGCCAATTCTGCGGTTCCGGCTGGCCAGCGCACCTGCCTCAGCACCTGGCCGAATAACGCCAACCACTGGGACCGGGAACGCCTTTCGCAGGTCGGGCAGCGCGGCCGCGGTGGCCGTGTTGCAGGCCACGACGACCAGCTTGACCTCGCGCTCCATGAAAAAGCGCATGATCTCGAACGCGAATTGCTTCACCTGGCGCATTGGCCGCGGGCCATAGGGGCAGCGGGCCGTGTCGCCCAGGTAGATGGTGCTCTCGCACGGCATCTGGCGGTGGACCTCGCGCAGCACGGTCAGGCCGCCGACGCCTGAATCGAACACGCCGATCGCCCGATGGTCAGCCACTACCGCGCCTCAACAATCCGCCGTCCGCGCAGCACCTCGCCGTCCGCCCCGTGCTCGCCGTCCGCGTAGGACTTTATCCATGCGAGCCGCTTTCACCCTTCAGCAGGCTGATGCCGTGCGGCAGCACCGGCATGATCACCTCCAGGCACTCGCGGCAGCCTTTGGGACTGCCCGGCAAGTTCACAATGAGGGTGCGGTTGCGGATGCCGGCGATCGAGCGCGACAGCATCGAGGTGGGCACCGCCGCCAACGTGGCCGCGCGCATGGCTTCGCCCAAACCAGGCGCCTCGCGCTCGATGACCTTCCGCATAGCTTCGGGCGTGACGTCCCGCGGCGCGAAGCCGGTCCCGCCGGTGGTCAGCACCAGGTCCACCCGGTTGACGTCGCACCATTCCTTCAGCTTGGCCGCTATTTTCTCCTGCTCGTCCGGCGCCACGGCCCGGTACAGCACGCTGCAGTCCATCTGCTGGATCGATTCCTCGATGGCTGTCTTGGACAGGTCCTCGCGCACGCCGGCCGACACGCCGTCGCTGATGGTCAGGATGGCAACCGAGATGCTCATGCGTGGCCCACGCCCAGGTCGGATTTGCCGCCCGTCTTGCGCATCAAATGGATGTGTCCGATCTCCATCGTTTGGTCGACTGCCTTCACCATGTCGTAGATCGTCAACGCCGCCATCGAAACCGCCGTCAGGGCTTCCATCTCGACGCCCGTCTTGCCTCGAGTGCGAGCAGTGCCAGTGATGCCGATGACGCTTCGCTCGAAGTCCACCTCGAAGTCGACGGATACCCCCGTAATCAGCAGTTGATGGCACATGGGAATCAGCTCCCATGTGCGTTTAGCAGCCATGATGCCGGCGATCTGCGCCGTGCCCAGCACGTTGCCCTTTTCCAGCTCCATGGCGCCCGAAGGCGCCATCCCCGGCCCGACCTCCACCTGGCTGGCGATCATCTCCAGCGTCTCCCGCCGCATCGATATTTCCCCCACCGCGATCGCCTCGCGCAGCGTGTCGTCCTTAGCGGACACATCCACCATCCGCGCCCGCCCCTGCTCGTCAACGTGCGACAGCCGTGCCATGGGCTAAGCGTACTCGCCCCGCGCCTCAGAGTGCCTCGAACATAGCTGGCGGACGGCGGTGGCTAGGGCCGCGCTCCAGGGTAGGGCCCGGGGCTTCATCCTTGGCGCCTCAGCAGTCGAGAGAGCGGGCCAGCAGCTTGCCGCGCACCTGGAACTCGGCGGCCAGCAACAGCGTCTCCTCCTCGGCCGCGAGGGCAGGTCGCGTCGAGCCGGGGGGACAGTAGATGTACGTGCCCTGGCCAAGGGTTTCTCCGTCGCGGCGCAGCTTGCCGGAGGCGAGCATGAGGATGTGCTGGTTCTCGGGGCTGCCACTGGGCAGCGTCGCGCCGCGTTCGACTTTCAGGAGCTGGACGCCGGGGCCGCCGGCGTTGAAGGTGGCGAGTGGCTTGAGCGACACGCCAGGCGTGCGTGATGTCACCCAATCGAAGTTGCGCGAGCGCAGTTGGATGGGGTAGTGGTAGCGCGGCTCGGGGTAGTCGACCGGCGCTCCTGTCGTGTGCTCGAGGATGGCCTCGAAGCTGTCCTGCTGGTGGCCGTCGTTCCAGACGAACTGGCCGGTGGCGCGGTCCATCTCGCCCAGCGTGCTCAGCGCCTCCGTGGCGGTGAACAAGTCGTCCTGCGTGTAGAACGGGCCCCAGGTCGGGCCTTGCGTCTGGATGGTGCAGTTCAGGATCTCGTCGCTCAGCAGCTCCTGGGGGCCGTAGAAGGTGCCCGCGGGGAAGTAGGCCACGTCGCCGCCTTCGTGGCGCAGCGGGCCGTACTTCACGCGGCCCTCGACGACAAAGCGGATCTGGTCGAAGGTATGCCGGTGGCGCGGGGAGGAGTGGCCGGTGCGCTTGTAACGGCCGGAAGTCATGTGGAAGATGCGGCCGTCGCGCGGGTCGTGGAACTCAGACGTCCTGAGAGCCGTGTTGCGGTGTGGCGACGGGCGGGCGGCAACGTTTAGGCCGTCGACGATCCGGACTTCAGCCTCGCGGGCCAGGGTGGGAGCAGCCATGGAAGTGCCTCCGAATTGGATTGTGTGGGCCTATTATGCCCAGAGTCGCTGGCTGGCCAGGCGGGCGCCTTCGGCCATAGCCTGGAACTTGGCCCAGACAACCGTCGGGTGTACCTCCGG
>DAIUFO010000404.1:0-719 GCA_036844545.1 Chloroflexota bacterium | reverse complement strand
GCCCTGAGAGCCGTGTTGCGGTGGGGCGACGGGCGGGCGGCAACGTTTAGGCCGTCGACGATTTGGACCTCGGCCGGGCGAGCGAGCGTGGGAGCAGCCATGGAAGTTCCTCCGAATCCGAGCGTTGTGTGGCGCTTATTATGCGCGTTTTTATCGCCAGAGACGCTGGCTGGCCAGGCGGGCGCCTTCGGCCATAGCCTGGAACTTGGCCCACACGACGGTGGGGTGTACCTCCGGCGTGAAGGTCGCCTGCGAGGAGAAGCCGCAGTCGCTGCCGGCGATGACGTTCTCCCGGCCGACCAGCTTGCCGTAGTTCTCCAGCAGGTCGGCAATCAGCTCGGGGTGCTCCACGATGTTGCTGGCGTGGCTGACCATGCCGGGGATGATGACCTTGCCGGCGGGCAGCTTGGTGTCCTCGAACACGTGCCACTCGTGCTGGTGGCGGGGGTTGGCGGCTTCGAACGAGTAGGCGCCGGCGTTGATGCGCAGCATGAGTTGGATGTAGTCCTTGAGCGCGGCGTCGTGGATGCGCGGGCCTTCGTTGATGCCGTAGCAGGTGTGGAAGCGTACCTTCTCGGCGGGGATGCCGCGCAATCCCTGGTTGATAGCTTCGACGTGGGTCTCGGCGCGGACGTTGTCCTTGTACCCCTCAGCCAGCCAGGGGTCGTCTATTTGGAGCAGGAAGCCGGCGTCGATGATAGTTTGGTACTCCTCGCGCA
>DAIUFO010000403.1:0-3668 GCA_036844545.1 Chloroflexota bacterium | reverse complement strand
TCTTCATACGCTCGATGATGTAATCGCCGACGTGCTCGCCGCTCTCCAGCTGCACGAACTCGCGGCGCGGATCATACGGGATGTGCGTGTCGTACACCCGATCGAGCCGCTCCAGGATGAGCGCCAGCCAGGCCACCCCGCCCTCGAGATAGGCCACGCGCAGGTTGGGGAACTTGTCAAAGATGCCGTTGAGCACCATCGACGTAATGGAGATGATCAGGCCCAGAGGGTGGCCAATTGACGGCACGCCGGGATAGACGTCCATCTGATCGATGCCGAACCGGAAGTGGCTCCCGCCATGCACCGCGAGAGAGCAGCCCAGGCGCTCGGCCTCCGCGTAGACCGGCCAGTATTGCTTGCTCCCCAGTGGCTGAGAAAGACCATTGGAGGGCAGCATGGCGCCAACCATGCCCAGCTTCTCGACAGCTCGCCGAAGCTCCTCCACCGCGGCCTGTGGATCTTGCAGCGGGATCAGGGCCATGCCCTGAAAGCGTGGACTGCGCTCGAGGTAGCGCTCGTGCAGCCAGTCGTTGTAGGCTTGAGCGACAGCGGTCGCCCAAGGGCGGTTGTTGATATTCCCGTAGGCCAAGCCGGCCGTGGGATAGAGCACCGTGCGCTCGATACCGATGTCCTGCAGGAAGTCGAGCCATTCAGCAGGCCCGGCCTGCTGGAAGGCGCCCGGCAAGTAGCGCACGGGTTCGGTATGCAGGTGGTCCAGCGGAGGGAAAATGGCCCTGCGAAGGTGCCAGCCGCTTTCCCGATAGGGCGAGGGCAGGTGTTCGGCGATGGCTGCCTCCTCCTCCACGATGTGGCCATCACTGTCGATGATGCGGTCCGCACTGGCCATCAGCTTGCCTCCGATCTTGGGACTTTCCCAACACCCGGCCATGTGCCTGGTGCTCGCCCGAACGCTGGTCGGCCGCTGTTGGGATTGCAAGTGTAGATCGCCCCGGCCGTCATTCGCTCGCTCCAGCCGCCCGTAATTAGTGTGCTCATGGCCCCGCGATCACTGTGCTGGAATCGTACAGCAGCGGAAGAGACTCACCGGAGGGTGGCAGCGTTTGACGCGGACGTTGTAGGATCAGCAGCACTCGTTGAGGCCAGGCGTTGCCTGGAGTTCAGCCTCGAAGCCGCAGTGGGAGGAAGAGAGTGCCCGACACCGTGCTGGTCCTGACCAATCAGGACATGGAAGGCCTGCTGGCTATGCCCGAATGCATAGACGTCACAGAGCAGGCCTATCGGGAGCTGGGCATGCAGCTGGCCCAGGTCCTTCCCCGCCGGCGCATCCATGTGCCGCTCAGCGTCGAAGAGCGGCGATGGTACTGGCTCAACGTCATCCCCGGCGCCGTGCCGGGCTTCGATACCTGCGCCGTGCGGATCGACTCGGCGCAGATTCAGTTCCGCACGGTTGAAGGCCGGACGCGCATGGAGTTTCCGGGCGATTTCGCCGGCTTCGTCCTGTTGTTCAGCATCAAGGACCGTGTGCTGAAAGGCATTGTCCATGACCATTACCTGTCGGCCCTGCGGGTCGGCTCGACGAGCGGTGTGGCCGCCAAGTATCTGGCCAGGGAAGACTCCGCCGTGCTGGGCATCTTCGGAGCGGGTGAGCAGGCCCGCGCCCAGGTGGCGGCGCTGTGCGCCGTGCGCCCCATCAAGCAAGTGAAGGTGCATTCGACGCGCGAGGAAACGCGATCCCGCTTCGCCCGTGAGATCGCAGACCAGTTCGGTATCGAAGCGCGCCCAGCCCGCGATGCTCGCGACACGGTGCAGGGCTCCGACGTGGTGATCACCGCCACCAATTCGGCGGACCCCGTCTTCGACGGCAGCTGGCTGGAGCCGGGCACCCACCTGGTGTCGATGATTGGCGCTCAGCTTTTCGACCAGCGCCGCGAGCTCGACGACGAGGCTGCCAAGCGCTCCGACCTGATCATCGTGAACTCCAAGGAGCAAATTGAGATCGATCAACAGCCCGAGATACTCTCACCGCTGCGCAAGGGTTTGATTCGCTGGGAGCAGATCCACGAGCTGGCAGAGCTGGTGATCGGTCGCGTCGCGGGACGCACCTCGGCGACGCAAATCACCCAGCACAACAACAATGTGGGCATGGGCATCCAGTTCGCGGCCGTGGGCGATCTCGTGCTGAAGAAAGGCCGCGCCAAGGGCGTGGGTACCGAGCTGCCGCAGGACCTGTTCATGACCCGGCGCGAAGGCGTGTACGCGCCCTAGGTAGCAGCCATGCCCCTGTTTCTCAGCAACGAAGACCAAGCGGCCTGCATCAGCATGGCAGAAGCCATTGATGCCATGGAAAACGGCATTGGGCAAATGGCCCGAGGAGACGCTATTCGCCGGCCGCGCATCGACAACCTTATTCCCACCATCAGGCCGGATGAGTTCTTCTGCTTCAGCTCCATGGAGGGCGGGCTGCGGTCGCCCGGCTACTACGCCCTGCGCATCAAACCGGACGTTGTATCGTGGCCGGTGGTCGATGGCGTGCGCCGCCGAGTAACCTATGCCGTGAAGCCGGGCCTGTACGCGGGTCTGGTGCTGCTGTACGCTGTGGACAACGCCGAATTGCTGGCCATCATGAACGATGGCTACATTCAGCACGTGCGTGTGGCCGCCACCGCCGGCCTGGGCATCCGCTACCTGGCGCATCCTGAGGCCAAGGTCATGGGCCTGCTCGGATCGGGCGGCATGGCTCGCACCTTCGCGTTGGCCGCCCGCGCGGAGCGGCCAATCGAGCGCATCCAGGTCTGCAGCCCCAATCGCGCCCACGCCAAAGCGTACCTTCAAGAGATGCCGCCACAGCTGGACTGCGAGCTCGTGGTGGTCGACACACCAGAGGCGGCGGCTCGGGAGGCCGACATCCTGTCCTTGTGCACCAACTCCATGCAGCCGGTGGTCCAGGCAGGGTTAATTAGACCGGGCATGCACATCACCAATGTCACGGCGCACGAGTTCCCGCCTGAGGGTTATGCGCGGATCGGGGTCGCCGGCTTGCTGGTGCGGCGCACGCCGATGTCGCTGGCGGGCTTCGTGGATGACGATTTTGACTTCCGGACGGACGTGATGAGCTATGCGGCCGGACAGCCGGAGGAGCGAGCGCGCATCCCGGCCGGGAGCCAGGAACCCAACCGTTATCCGAATGCGCGTTTTCCCCTGTGCTGCGACTGGCAGACGGGGCAGCCCTACCACCGGGAGCGGCCGGACGAAATCACCACGCTTGCCAGCTGGTCGCTTGGCGTTCTCGAGGGTGAGGGTGGCGCCAGTGTAGGGCCGCAGGGCCTGCAGTTTGCCTGCGTCGCCGGCAAGATGTACGAACGCGCCAAAGAACAGAAGCGAGGCACCGAGTTGCCGGCGGAGATGTTTCTGCAGGATATTCCGACCTGAACTGACTTTTGCCACAAGATGGATGTGGTGGCGTTCAACGGACCAGCAGGCCTCCGGGTTCCAGCTCCGGGATGGGCACGCGCTGTATCTGGAGCGGATCGTCGTGCGCCGTGATGACGGCGGCGCGACAGTCGGCCAGGAATCACCTCATCCTAGAAGCCATAGAAACGGTCGGCATTGCGGCCCAGGATGGCCTCTTTGTCCTGATAGCTGAGATCCTCGCTCTCCAGCAGCTCGGCGATGTCGTGCTTGCAGCTCTGGTTGGTCACCTCGTGAGG
>DAIUFO010000402.1:0-3669 GCA_036844545.1 Chloroflexota bacterium | reverse complement strand
ACCCACGCCCTTCACCCGTTGAGAACGTCTAACTTATTGCGTTACAAGCCCTTAGTGTTGCTCGGCGGCGCGGCCTGCCAAAGCCCCGAGCACCCACTCGTCGGGGGGTGTGCCCGACCAGGCGCCAGCAGTCCGGTAGAGGCGGCACTGCAGGCCGAAGTCCTCTCTCGCGTCGGCTTCGGGCTCAACGTCGTGGCCATCGACGCGGACGGTCGGTGAGCCGAGGAAACGTGATTCTTGGGCGTCCTGGTCCGAGTTGACGCGGAGCAACTCCAGCTGCGCCGGCGTGCCTGCCCGGGCAATGAGCTCCCGGAGCCGCGGCAGATAGCGCTCGTGATTGGGGCAGCCGTCGAAAAACAGCAGCTCCACTTGCTTGGCGGCTGGCGGCCCCGGCCGCCGGCGCCAGGCCCAGGTGGCCAGAAGCGCGATCGCCGCGACGCCCAGCACGAGCGGCTGCCAGGAGGTCAACAGGCCGGCGATGAGCGCCACTCCGAACGTCGCCAGCAGAGGCAGGCCCAGGCAGCAAACCACTGCCGCGGCCACAGCGCCGACGGCGGCAAACGTAGGCCAGCGAGCACCTCGATCACGATCGGCCATGCCCTAAGCCTCCTCGGCGTCAATGGTGTGGCAGCTGGCCACGTGTTCGGCGTTGTCGCGAAGCAGCGAGCGGGCTACTTCGACCAGGCGTTTCACCCGCTCGTCGGCGAGGCCGTAGTAGACCGTCCGAAACTCCCGATGGTTGGTGACGAAACCACACCAGCGCAAGCAGGCCAGATGATTGGACAGCTGGGGCTGAGGCAGGCCCAGCCTAGCGGCCAGATCGCCCACGGATAGCTCCTCCTCCGCCGCGAGGAGCTCGAGGATGTCCAGACGGATAGGACTGGCGAGCGCGCGGAAGTACTTGGCCAGCAGCTCGGTCTCGACCGGCGTGGCGGGGAGGCGAAACGGGGCGGCAGGCGCTGCCATGTTGTATTTATGATATCAGATAGTTCTGATGCATGGCCCGAACAGGGGCAAGGTGAGGTCGTTGGCTGGGACGTCGCGGTAGGCGACTTCCACAGGCAGGCCGATGCGTACGTCGGCCACGTTGCAGTCGACGATGCGCGTGGGGAAGACGGGGCCTTCCTCCAGCTCGACGATGGCCAGCGCGTAGGGCAGCTCGCCGGCGTAGGCTTGGTCGGCGACCTGGTGGACGACGACGGAGGCGTGGACGCGGCCGCGACCGCTGGTGGGCGCCCACTCCATCTCGTCGAGCGAGGGGATGTCGTCGTGGTTGCGGCAGTAGGCCGCGGGCCAGTAACAGGCGCCGCAGCGCTTGCAGCGGAAGAGGAGGAACTCGTGCCGCTTCAAGCCTTCCCAGAAGGGCAGTATCTCGTGATCGACCTCAGCCAGGGTGACGGCGTCGTACCAGGCCATATTCCTACCTCGCCAGCACGGTGCAGGCGTGGGTGGAGCACATCTCGGGGATGACCATCTCGCCGCCGTGGCCGGTGACGAGGGCGATTTCGGCGTCCTTCACCTGGCGATCGCCGCACTCGCCGCGGAGCTGGCGCACACCTTCGGCCAGGCCGGTGTAGTCGAACAGGTAGAAGCCGGACATCAGCCCGCCGCCGGTGTTGACGGGGATGGTCCCGCCGGGAGCGATGTTGCCGGCCTCGACGAACGGGCCGCCTTCGCCTTTGGCGCACCAGCCGTAGTCCTCCAGCTGGAAGATGACCTCGCCGGTGAAGCAGTCGTAGAACTCGGCGACGTCGACGTCTTTCAGCTCGATGCCGGCTTGCTCGAAGGCTGCCGCTTTGGCCGGCGCGACGTCCAGCTTGGTGTAGTTGGTCTTGTCCCACCAGGCTTCGCGGGCGTGCTCGCCGAAGCCCTGGCCGACGACGTAGACCGGCGGGCGGGGAAGGTCGCGGGCACGCTCGGCAGTGGTCAGCACCACGGCCACGCCGGCATCGCTCTGAAGGCAGCAGTCGAACAGACGATAGGGCTCGACCACCCAGCGCGAATTCAGATAGTCGTCGATGGTGATCGGACGGTCGTACATCTGGGCCTCCGGGTTCAGCAGCGCCCACTGGCGGAGGGACACGGCGACTGCACCGAACTGGCGAGCAGTGGTGCCGTACTCGTGCATGTGGCGGCTGGCGAAGAAGGCATGGAAGCTGGCGGCGCTGGCGGCCTGCGAGAAGCCCAGGAGCTCCACGCCCAACAGGGAGTTGCCGCGCATGGTGCGGCGCTTGGAATGGCCGGTCTGGCTGCCGATGAGGCCGTGGGCCAGGCTCCAACCGGCCTCGCCGCAGGCCACGACAACGTAGTTGGCGATGCCCAGCTCCAGCGCACGTGTGGCGGCGATCATGCCGATGTGGCCGCCGGTGCCGCCACGGGCCACGGTCCAGTAGAAGTTGATGGGCAGGCCGAGGACGCGGGCGAAGGTGTCGTTCCAGCCGCCTCCGCCGGGCATGCTGCCGGGGGAGCCCATGCCGTTGATGGCGCCGTCCACCTGCCGCGGCCGCAGGCCGGCGTCGGCGATGGCCAGGCGTGCCGCCTCGGCCTGCAGTGCCCGGCTGCTCATGCCGAGCGCGCGGCCGTTGACCACGCCCAGGCCGACGATAGCGAACTGGCGGCTAGCCATTGGCGGCCGGTTCGTCTAGCGTCCGCAAGTGGTGGGGGTAGGCTCCCTCACCCCAGCCCTCTCCCGCCGCGGCGGGCGAGGGAGAATCAGAATAGGCTTTCACAGAAGGTTCCAGAGCTTTTGTTTGTCGAACAGCACGTCGCTGTCTCCTGAGAAGACGACTTTGCCCATGCGCAGGATGTGCAGCTTGTCAGCCTTGAGGAGGCCGGGATCGAGGCTCTGCTCGACGACTACGACGGTGATGCCCAGCTCCTGGCGGACTCTCGCGATGACGTTGTAGAGGGACTCTACCAGCAGCGGCGACAGGCCGAGCGAGGGCTCGTCCAGCAGCAGCACCTCCGGCCCGCGCATGAGGGTCATGCCGATGGACAGCATCCGCTGCTGGCCGCCGCTGAGTGTGCCGGCCCGCTGTCGCTGGTGGTCGGCAAGCATCGGGAACAGCTCGAAGGTGCTGTCCAGCCGCGACTTCTTGGTCCCCGGATCGGTTGGCACCACGATGGCGGCGACGTCTAGGTTGTCGGCCACGCTGAGGCCCGGCAGGATGGCCTGGCCAGCCATCGAGTAAGCGATGCCCAGCCGCACCCTTTCCTCCGGCCCGCCGTGCAGCGGCTGGCCCTTGAACAGCACCTGGCCGTGCTCGGCCGGCAGGATGCCGAAGATGGCGTTCAGCAGGGTGGTCTTGCCGGCGCCGTTGTGGCCCATGATGACGGCCAGCTCGCCGGCTCCGAAGGCCAGGTTCACGTCGCGCAGGATGATCTTGGTGCGCTGGTAGCCGGCGACGAGGCCCTTGACCTCAAGCACTGGCAATGGCCTGCGTGCCGCCGAAGTAGATCTCGGCCACCCGCGCATCACGCTGAATCTCTTGCGGCGTGCCCTGTGCCAGCAGCTTGCCCTGGTCCAGCACGAACACGGTGTCGGCGGTCTGCCAGACGAAGTCGAGGTTGTGCTCGATCAGGCACACGGTGCGGCCGCCGGTCGCCATGTCCCGCACCAACCCGGCGAAGCGATGCACGCTCTCCTGGTCCAAGCCGGCCGCCAGCTCA
>DAIUFO010000401.1:0-3714 GCA_036844545.1 Chloroflexota bacterium | reverse complement strand
ATCGAGTTCACGTATTTCTCAACCGAAGACTCGGAGAGGTGAAGGCCGCCCGCGATCGACGAGTTCGACTTCCCCTCTGCCATCTCCCTCAACACTTCGAGCTCGCGCTCGCTGAGCAGCTTCAGCGGCGACTCGGCCTGCCGCACCCTGAAGTCGACAAGGCGCTCGACGACACCGGAGTCCACCACCGAGCGCCCGGCCGCAACCTCGCGCAGCGCATACAACAGCTCGTCCAGCTCGCCGACCCGGGCTTTGAGAAGGTAGCCGACGCCCTCAGTCCCGTCCTTCAGCAGCTGGACCGCATAGGCGGCGTCCGAGTGCTGCGACAGCACCACCACGCCGATTCCCGGATACAGCTTGCGGATGGCGTGGGCTGCCTCGATGCCCTCGACCTGGTGGCCGGGAGGCATTCGAATGTCGGTCAGGACGGCATCAGGGCGCAGGCCTTCGACCGCCCTCAGCAGCTCCTCCGCGTTGCTCACCGACGCCAACACCTCGACCTCGCCCGAATCCTCCAGCAAACGCCTGGTGCCCTCGCGCACCAGGTAGTTGTCCTCGGCGATGACGACACGCAGCCGATCAGGCATGAGTGGTTTCGCGCACGGGCAGATACGCGCGCAGCTCCGTGCCCTGGCCTGGCCGGCTGACCACCTCCACGCGTCCGCCGAGCGCGGAGATCCGGTCCTCGAGTCCACGCAGGCCGGACTTCTTGACTCCCGCGGGCTCAAACCCTCGGCCATCGTCCGCCACCTCGACCACCAGTTGCCCGGGCTCTGAGTGGAAGCGGACGTGGACGCGGCTGGCGAAGGCGTATTTGAGGACGTTGGCCAGTCCCTCTGAGACGAAGAAGTAGGCCGCGCCCTCCAGCTCGAGCGGAAAGCGCGCTCCCTGTCCGAGCCCGTCGGTGTGGACTTCGACCGACACCGTCATCCGGGTCGCCCGCTCCTGTACGGCTTCGACGAGGCCGCGGTCGGTCAGGATCGCCGGGTGGATTCCGCGGGCCAAATCTTGCAGGCTCTCCAGTGCGCGCTGCGCGTCGACCTGCGCCTCCCGCAGCGTTGTTTCGGCCAAGTCGCGGTCCCGGCGTAGCTGATTGCGGGCCAGGCCAAGGCGGGCCAGCACACCCACCAGCTCCTGCTGGACGCCATCGTGGAGATCGCGCTCCAGCCTTCGCCGGCCGACCTCCTCGGCTTGGACGAGGCGAGCCCGTGAGGCTGCCAGCTCCTCGAGGTGTGTTGAGAGCTCCGCCGAGAGCTGAGAATTGCGGATCGCCAACGCTGCCTGGCGGCCGAGCGTATTCAGCAGTTCCTGGTCGGCGGCCTCATAAGGGCCCTCCACCTTGGGGCCGCACTCAATCACGCCGACCATGCTGTCGCCGTGAACGAGCGGCGCCGTCAGCTCGGCCGAAGCGGTGCCCGTCGCGGCAACACCGGCGAGGGCGATCGGCGTGGGCTCGGGCCGATTGAGCGTGACCCGTACCCAGCTCGCGCCTAGGCCGGCCTGAACAGCCGCGGCCACACTGCCCGCCACGTCTTCTGCCGCGACCGTGGACTGGAGTCGAACGCCGAGCTGGCTGATCAGCTCGTAGCCTGAGAGGCGCGGCCCGAACACCAACCGGTCGGCCAGCCGCTCGAGGCGCCGGCGCGCGGGCTGGAAGAGGAGGGTGGCGATGATCGTCAGCAACACGGCCAGCGTCAGTGGCACCCGTTGCCCGACTGCGATTCCAAAGGCTGCCGCCACCACCACGTAAACCGCGGCAATGACTGCCCACAACGCGCCATACACAACCGACCGCCGGATCACGTCTTCGATGTCGAGTCCTCGGTGCATGACGATGCCCATGGCCAGGCCAACAGGCAACAGGGCCTGTGTGCCCACGTAGAGCACTGCCGCCACCCAGAATGGGATGACCGGCTCGGGTACAAAGGTGAGCACCAACACACCTATTGCGGACACTGACAACGCGTAGAGAGGCCACTTGATCTGGCTGCGCTGCTCGTCACCGAAGCGGCGATAGCGCAAGAGCAGGAGCGCCAGAGCAGGAACGATGGCGAGAAGGTTGGCACCCAGGACTGCGCCCGCAACGGTGCCGACTGGACCGAGCCAGCCCACGTAGATCGGGCTCGCGGCGTCGAGCGTTACCCAGCCGAACTGGCTGGTTCCGACCCGTGGCGATCCGAGCAGCTGCAGCAAGAGCAAAGGCAGGAACGCTGGCGGCAGCCCGCGCACCACCCAGCGCTCATACGGACGCTGATATTTCCCATCCGGGAAGATCGCAAAGACCGCAATGCCGGCCGCCAGTACCGCCCAGCCGGCGGCGTCGACGACCATGACCGCGGCCCATCCATGGGCGACCGCGGGATGCGTGGCAGCCGCCAATGACACTCCGGCGCCGACCCCCTTGCCGATTTCGAGCAAGGTGGCCATCACCAGAAAGAACCACGCAGCGCGATTGGCCGGCCGCGCCAAGTACGCCAGCGCTCCGGCAACGTACCAGGCAAGGCCTGTGCCGACGTCGACCGCCGCGCCCGCCAGCTGCCCACCGCGGAGGTCGAGCACCGCCACCGCCACAAGGGCAAAAGCTCCGGGCAGCAGCCACCACGCATTGGCGGACCGAGCCGTCATCGCTACATCTTGGCTCGCGCGTGACTCGAAGTCGCTGAGGTGGACCGGAAAATCGAGGGCGGAAATCCGCAACCATCGCCCCAAGAAGTTCTGCAAGCTGCCGGGTAGGGATTCACGGCAACCGCGCCTAGCTTGCTCGGCGACGGGCTCTTTCGAGCTCAAAACCTACGAATGGAGGGCATCAATGCTCAGGATCTGGGACCCGACCAACTTCAGGCGAACGCTCGGAGGGCTTTCCCTCATCCTCGCGCCGATCCTTTTCGCCGTCGCGGAGATCACCTACCCGGCAAGCGACGGTAACGGTGCGGCCCAGCTCGACATCGCCGCCCGCAACCACAACGTCATGCTGGCCGACATCTACGTCGGCATCGCCTCGGCCATCCTCTTCATTCCCGCCGTCTTTGCATTGCTGCACGTGACCCGAAGACGCGGTGTCGTGCTCGGCCACGTGGCGGCCGTCCTGACCGTGGCCGGCGTATGTCTCGCCCACCTCGCGCTGGCCGGGCTGCAGCTCATGCTTTGGGCGATGGCAGGTCCCGGCGTGGACCGCCAGGCAATGGCCGCCTTCATTGACAAAACCATGCAGAACCCGGCCGGCCTGCCTCTGGTGCTGGGGCACGACCTCTTCGCTCTCGGTGTCATCATCTTTGGCATCGCGATCTGGCGCTCAGGCTTCGGCTACCGGTGGGCGGGCCCTGCAATCGCCATCGGGGTGGTGATCGACATCGCAGGCGGCTCGATTGGTGTCCCCGATCTGCTGATCGGCATCGTGAGCGACGCCATATTCGTCACTGGCCTGGCCGCGGTCGGCCTCAGGGTCCTGATGACGTCCGACGCGGACTGGGAGGCCGGCCCAGTGTTGGTCCGGTCACCTCAACCGGCAGTCGGGCCGGCATTCTGACCCAATACGGCGAGCGCCTCGGCCGGTGCCGGCCGCTCGCCGCACAGATGCTGTTGATAAAGGCAGACATTTCTGGAGCAGCTGGGCACACGCCGAAGCGCCGTAGGGCGGCAATAGTCGGTCCGCTTCGGCAGCGCCTCTTCCCCACCCGGCCAGATTGCTATCCTGCCGGATGCTCCAACTCCTCT
>DAIUFO010000400.1:352-3718 GCA_036844545.1 Chloroflexota bacterium | reverse complement strand
AACTTAGCGTGTGCGCAAGCGAGGGTCCAGCGCATCCCGCACGGCGTCGCCCAGAAAGTTGAAGCACATCACCGTCAGCAGGATGGCTGTGCCCGGCCCGATGGCCATCCACCAGAAGTTGTTCACCAGGTAGCCGCGAGCCACATTCAGGTCGAAGCCCCAGCTCGGCGTGGGCGGCTGTGTACCCAGCCCTAGGAAGCTGAGCGTGGCCTCAGCCAGGATGGCCAGCGCGATCGTCAGGGTGGCCTGGACGATGAGCGGGTTGGCGATGTTCGGCAGCACGTGCCGGAACACGATCCGCCAGCCGCGCCCGCCGGCCACGCGGGCCGCCTGGACGTACTCCGTCGCCCGGATCTGCAGGGCCTGGCCGCGCGCCAGCCGGGCGAAGATGGGGATGTTGACCACCCCGATGGCGATCATCGCGTTCTGCAGCTGCGCTCCCAGGGCCGAGGTGATGGCGATGGCCAGCAGGATGGCGGGAAAGGCCAGCAGCGCGTCGATGAAGCGCATCACCAAGCTGTCGGTCCATCCGCCGCGGTACCCCGCCAGCAGACCCAGTGCACCGCCCACGATCAGCCCGATGCTGACCGAGATCACGCCCACTTCCAGCGACACGCGCGATCCCCAGATGATCCGCGAGATCACGTCCCGCCCCAAGTTGTCTGTGCCCAGCAGGTGCTCCGCCCCTGGCGGCTGGTAGGCCAGCGCCGGATGCGTCTCCACCGGGTTGTACGGCGCAATCACCGGCGCAAACACCGCCACGATCACCAGCACCAGGACAAAACAACCACCCACAACAATCCGCCTCACCCCTTTGCCCTTACGCGTAGCTGATCCGCGGGTCGATGTAGACGTAGAGCACGTCCACCAGCAGGCTGGCGCACATGTAGATCAGCGCCACTACCAGCACCACGCCCTGCACCACTGGGTAGTCGCGCATGAAGATGCCCTCCACCGCCAGCCGGCCGATGCCCGGCCAGGCAAAGATGGTCTCCGTCACGAAGGCGCCCTCCAGCAGCAACCCCACCTGGATGCCCACGATCGTGACCACTGGGATGAGCGCGTTCCGCAGCGCGTGCCGTCCCGTCACCAGCCGCGCCGCCAAGCCTTTGGCCCGCGCCGTCCGCACGTAGTCCTGCGCCAGCGCCTCCAGCAAGCTGGATCGCATCAGCCGCAGGTTGATGGCCGCGCTCACTGTCCCCAGGCTGATCGCCGGCAGGATCAGGTGTCGCAGGTTGTCGATCGGGCTTTCGGCGAACGCCGTGAAGCCGCCCGGTGGAAACAGCCGCAGGTACAGCCCGAACACCAGGATCAGCAGGATGCCCAGGAAGAAGTTCGGCAGAGACACGCCCACCAGCGGCGCCACACTGGCCACCAGCCCGGCTGCCGAGTCTTTCCGCAGCGCGCCCACGATGCCGGCCGGCAGCGCCACCACCAGGGCGAACACCAACGACGTCAGCCCGAGCTCGAACGTCGCCGGAAAGCGCTCGAAGATGGCCTGCGCCACCGGCTCGTGGCTCTTGATCGAATTGCCCAGGTTGCCGTGCAGCAGGTTGCCGAGGTAGACGATGTACTGCACCGGCAGCGGCTGGTCCAGCCCCAGCTCGTGCCTGAAGGCGGCGACCGATTCCGGCGTCGCCTCCTCGCCCAAGTAAGCCCGCGCCGGATCGCCCGGCGTCAGGTGGATCAGGATGAAGACGATGATGGTGACGATCACGGCCACCGGCGCCATCATCGCCAGCCGGCGCAGGATGTAAGCTGTCACCCTCTGTCCCCTCGCCCGCCGCGGCGGGCGAGGGCTAGGGTGAGGGAACCTGGGGCGAGGCGGGGCACCAAGCGTCCCGTTACTTCAGCCAGACTCCCTCGAGTCGAATGATGGCGTCCGCCACGAAGTTGTAGTTCTGCACCTTGGGCGTGTGCAGCTCCCAGGCCGGCTGGAAATAGATCCAGATGATTGGCGCGTCCTGGGCGAGCTGGTTCATCACCTGCGCGTACAGCTGCTTGCGCTCGCCCTGACTCTGTGCCTGACGGGCCTTATCAAGCAGGTCGTCGACTTCCTTGCTGGAGTACTGGCCGTAGTTCATGCCGGCTCCGGTGTGAATCTGGGTGTAGAACTCACCATCCGGATCGATGCGCCCGCTCCAGCCGAACTGGCTGGCCTGGAACGTGTGCTTGCTGGCGTTGTCGATCTGCTTCGTGAACTCCACCAAGCTGATGTTCACGATCATGCCGGCTTCGGCCAGCTGATCCTTGATGAGCTGGGCCTCCTGTATGTCCCGCGGGGCATTCGTGACCTCCATGCTGAAGGTGACGTTGCTCTTGCCGGCCTGGGACAGAATCTGCTTGGCCTTGTTCACGTCGTGGCTGAACGGTTTGGCCACAGTGGCGTCATAGGCCCACGACAGCGCCGGCGACATTGGGTTCTGCGCTTCTTTATCCACGTCGAAGAAGACCGTCTTTACAATCTGCGCCCTATCGATCGCGTACTCGAACGCCAGCCGTACATTCTTGTCGTCGAACGGCGCCTCCTTCTCGTTGAGGTGCACCCCAAACCACGCCAGCCCAGGCGCGTCCTTGTAAACGATGTCCTTGTTCTGTTTGACATCGGCTACGTCTTTTTCCGGCATGCGATAGATGACGTCAAGGTCGCCCGTCTTGAGGTTGGTCAGCCGCACGTTCTCGTCCGGGAAGAAACGGTAGCTGACCTTGTCCGCGAACGGCAGCTTGTTGCCGCTGCCGTCGCTCTTCCAATAATTGGGGTTTTTCTCCAGCGTAATGTGGTCGCCTTTGGCCCACTCCACGAACTTGAATGCGCCGGTGCCGCCACCCGCCGGATTGCGTGTGAAGTCGTCGCCGCCCTTCTTGACGGCGTCGGGCGAAACGATCATACCGGCCCGGTCCACCAATGTGGCCAGGAAGGGCGCGGAAGGCCCCTTGAGCGTGACCTTCACCGTGGCGGGATCGACCACGTCCACAGCCGTCACATCGCTCAGCTCCGCCTTGCGCGGCGACGAGGCGGTGTTTCGGCCGCGGTCGAGGCTGAACTTCACCGCCTCGGCATTGACGTCCGTCCCGTCGTGGAACTTCACGCCCTTCCTCAGGTGAAACACGTACGTCCTCGGGTCAGGCGTGTCCCAGCTCTCCGCCAGGGCGGGCACGATCTTGAGATCCTTGTCGATAGCGACAAGCGAGTCGTACATGTTGTACATGACCTGGCGGTCGACGACCAGCGCGGACCTCATCGGATCGAGGTTGGCCAGCTCGCTGTCCAAGCCCACGCGGATAGTTCCGCCGGCTTTGGGAGTGCCCGCTTGCGCGGCCGCGCTCGCGGAGCCGCCGCTGGCAGGCGCCGGCGCAGCCGAGCCA
>DAIUFO010000400.1:0-342 GCA_036844545.1 Chloroflexota bacterium | reverse complement strand
TGCGCTCGACGCGCTGCCTCCGTTGTCGCTGCTGCCACCACAAGCAGCCAGCAGGATCAGAGAGAACGCAACCGGAAGAACTCGCCTCATCGCGATAGGCCTCCTTTGGCAGAAGTTTGCGCAAGGTTACACCAGCCGTGCCCCCGACCTCCGGCGGCTCGGCTACAATGCCCAGGCTATGGACAGGCATCGGCCGGTTGTTATGGGCACAAATGGCATGGTCGCCAGCGGGCATCCGCTGGCATCCGCCGCGGGGCTGCGGGTCCTGCAGGACGGCGGCAATGCCTTCGACGCGATCGTCGCCACCGCGGCTGTGGTTGCCGTCACCAAGCCCTCCATGAC
>DAIUFO010000399.1:0-3723 GCA_036844545.1 Chloroflexota bacterium | reverse complement strand
ATTTAGAAGAGAACAAACGCCTTTCGCAAGTCCCTCTAAAAGAGCCGCACCCGATCGCATTTGAGGATGAAGCCGACGCCAGCCACGGTCAGCAGCAGCCGTGGGTTGGAGGGATCGTGTTCGATCTTCCGCCGCAGGCGATGGATTGCGGTGCGCACCAGGTTCAGATCCGAATTGTCGTCGTAGCCCCAGACCTGCTTGAGCAGCGTCTTGCCCGGCATGACGACATTCGGGCTGGCCATAAGGCAGCGCAGGAGCCGGAACTCCGTCACTGTGAGACCGAGCGGCTCGCCGTCCCTGGTGACCGAGTGCTGGCCGCCGTCTAGCAGCAGTGGCCCGGCCTGCAGCACGGCGGCGCCCGGCGCCGGCTGGTCCGCATCGTGCCCAGCCCGTCGCAAGTGGGCTGAGATGCGCGCCAGCAGCTCGCGATGGCTGAAGGGCTTTGTGACGTAATCGTCGGCACCCAGCTCCAAGCCCAGGACCTTGTCGTCCTCAGCGCCGTGAGCCGTGAGCATGATGACCGGCACTTGACTCCGGCGGCGCATCTCGCGCAACAGGTCGAAGCCGCTGTCCGCACCGAGGTTGACGTCCAGCACGGCTAGGTCAGGAGGCTCGCTTCGCAGCAGCTTGAGGGCGGTGGCCGCGTCATGCGCCGCCAGGACGGTGAAGCCGGCGCGGCGCAGGGCAAAGGTGAGCAGCTCGGTGAGGTCTCGCTCGTCGTCGACGAGCAGGATCTTCATGCCCCAACAGGCGCGGCTGGTTCAGCCCGAAGCGCCGCCTCTTGAAGCGGCAGGGTGAACCAGAAGGTGCTGCCCGCGCCCGGCGAGCTGTTGAAGCCGATCGTCCCGCCGTGGGCTTCCACAATGACTTTCACGATGGCCAGCCCCAGCCCGATGCCGGGCTGACGCTCGTTCGGCTGGGCGCGGTAATAGCGATCGAAGATGCCGGCCTGTTGATCGGGCGGGATGCCCGGACCGCGATCGACCACGCTGATCCTCGCTTCGCCGCCCGCCAGCTCCGCGAGGATCCCAATCGCCGAGCCCTGTGGGCTGTACTTGCAGGCGTTCGACAACAGGTTCGAGAGCGCCCGAACAGCGTAGATGGGATCGGCCAGCACAACCGCCTCGACGTCCGGCAGATGGCACTCGATGCGCTGCCCAGTGACGTCGAGACGCAGCTCCAGGTTGTCCAGCGCCGTGTCGATCAGCTCACGCAATCCCATGGGCTGGGGCGCGACGCCGAAGCGGCCGGCCTGAATGCTGCCTGCGCTGAGCATGTCCTCCAGCAGCAGGTGCAGCCGCTGCGCCATTCGCGTCGCGGAGCCGAGCATGCGATCCAATTCGCCGGCCGCCATATCGCCGTAGCTCTCGGCTACGAGGCTCAACGCGTTTCCCAGCACGGCCATGGGCCCGCGCAGCTCGTGAGCGACATTGTGCAGCAGCCGCTCACGCTCTCGACCAGCCTCGACGTGCCGTGAGATATCGTGCACTACATACACCGCGCGAATAGGCAGGCTCTGCTTAAAAACCGTGCGGCTGACCTCGACTTCGATCTGCCTGCCACCGCTGCCGGCCAGGGCGCCGTGCCACAACAGATGGTCGTTGATGGCCGACGGCGGGTTGTCCTCCATCAAAGGCAGCAGCGCCTTGATAAGCGGCTGCGAATCAAGATCCTGGCCAAACAGCTCGGCGGCGGCGGTATTGTGGAGCACCACTCGGCCCTCCGCTGAAGTGGCCAGCAGCGGCTCGCGCACTTCGGCGAAGATGGCCTTGCGCAACGCGAGCGATTGGAAGCGTTCTGTCACGTCTTGGGCGATCATCCGCACGAGCGGGCCACCGGCGGCCGGATCGACACGCACGCTGCTGTTGAAGCTCCAGGTACGTCGTTCTCCGGCAGCCGTAACGACTCGCCCTAAACCTTGCGTGGCGCCGGTCTCTCGCAGCGCCTGCAAGTAGCCGTCGAAGCCTTGGCGCGACTCCGGCGCCAGCACCTCGCGCAGGTTGAGGGCAGCCATGCGAAGCCGGTCCAGACCGAGTAATCGATGGGTCGCCGGATTACTATACAGCAGCCGGCCATCGAGGTCGTGGATGCACACGATATGAGGCGTGTTCTCGACCAGATCGCGGTAGCGCTGTTCGCTGTCCGCCATAGCCGACTGGGCGTGACCTATGTTCTGCCTGGCCCATTCGAGCTCGTCGCGCAGCGAGGCAAGCACCGGCTCGGTGACTGGCGGCACGGGCGTTGTCAGGTCCCCATCGCGCATGCGTCGAGCGGCAAACGCGATCACCAGCAGTGGCCGCGCAAGCCCGCTGGTGAGCAAGTAAGCCAAACCGCCGCCAGCGATGACGATCAACAGGACGACGGGGGCGGCAGACAGCAGCACCTGCCAGAGACGGCCGGCAATTGCGCTGGACGAGAGGGAAACCGCCAGTATGGCGAGGGAACTGCCCGCGCCGGCCTTGAGAGGCGCGTAACGGGTCCGAACCTTGCCGTTCGGGAGATCGCGCCAGCTGTAGGCCTCAGTGGCCCCCTCGAGGACGCTGAGACGCGCGGCGTTGGCCCCAACGCTTCTCAGCGGCTGCCCATCGCGCCCGCGCAGGGTCGTGGCCACTCGCTCTGACCCGAGAAATATGCTCACGTCTTCCCCTGTCTGGAGGCGGAAACGACTCAGCTCAGCGTCGTCGATGAAATCATCCAGGCGCAGCAGCCACTTCGGCCTGCCATTCACCGCCACGGGCACGTACACCTCTTGTTGCGGAAAGCCCTCATCAGCCCGCGCCAGCGACGTCGCCGGTTGCCCCGCCAGGGCTTGTTGGAAAGCGGCGCTCCGGGCGATGCTGCCAGCCGAGGTCGTGGCGCCGTTTGCGCCAATGCCGCTGAGCACTTCACCACTGGCGCTGACGATGAGTACGTGGTCGACCGGCGGACGGACGACCAGCCGCAGGATGTCGCGGACGCTGTCGTAGCGGCCCGCGTCGAGATCGGCGATGAGTTGGGGGCGCGAAGCCAGCGCCTCGCCCAAGACCGTCAGAGTCTGGCGCTCGTCCTCGAGTTGGCGGCCCAGTTGGTCGGACGCATCCGCGAGGCGCCGATCGGCCGCCCGCTCGACTTCGCCGTTGATGGCGTGGACGAGCACCGCGCCGACGGCCAGGGCCGTGCCGATGGTAAGCATGACCGAGAGCAGCACGGCGTCGACAACTAAGCCACGGCTGGCCAGGCGCCGAGCCAGGTTGACGACTCTAGCCACGCCCAACGCCCAGCGAAGGGCGCCCCCGGCGCTGCGCGAACGCACGCCCGGCGCAACCTTGCGTAACCAACCTGGAGCCGATGTCAAGCTCGCCGCGGATAACCTTTTCCCCCTGGCTATCAAGCTAGCAGCCCCTAGCTTACATCAACCCCATACCAAGCGCCAGGGCCTCACCAGGATTGGCTATAGCCGGCTGCTCGCCTTGGGATCAGCCCGCGACGTGAATCAGAAGCCGCCGGAGCCGTTCGGCGTTCCCAGCCCGGTCGGCCCATCGTAGCCGGTCCCGGCCGTACACAGGTAGGAACCGCCGCAGCTGCCGTTGCTGCCAGAGGTGATGTCGAACAGCAAGGAGCTGTGGCTGTAGGGAATCGACCCATTGTTCGTGCTGTTGCCGGCCAGGGCGTAGACGCCGGCGATGATCGGCGCGGCCACACTCGTGCCGCCAAACACCAGCCAACCGCTGGAGCCGCCATACG
>DAIUFO010000398.1:0-3726 GCA_036844545.1 Chloroflexota bacterium | reverse complement strand
CGCCAGCCGGTCGAGAACGATCTCGTACGCTTCAAAAAAGCGGTCGACGTCGGTGGTGTAGTAGTTGAGCCGCACGACGTCGGACAGGGTGAAGCCGGCCTTTCCGAGGACCGTCTCCACGTTATCGAGCGCCTGAGTCACCTGTGCCCGCATGTCACCGGGGTGCGCCGGCTGGCCGCTGGCATCCATCGATGCCTGACCGGCGCAGATGAGGATGCGCTGCGCTCCTGTGATCTGGTGCGCCTGTGCGAATCCCAACTTGTCCTGCCAGGCCCAGGGATTGATCATGTGGCGTTCCATGCCTGTCTCCTGCACTGAGTTGACACGAGGTCACCGTTACAAGGGGATGAGGATCGCGCCAATCCCAGAAGGCTGGGGAATGTGGGCAGCGCTATCCCAGAAATCTGGGGTTGCTCGGGTCTCGGACCAAGAGCTACACTGCGCCCGGAACCATGCAGGCCGGCACGGCGCAGCGTGTCCGCCGCGAGATCAGCTGGCTGTCGCGGCAGGGGCTGGACTGGATCACGCTGTCACGGCAAGTCAGCCAGCAGCTTCGTCGGGTGGTGCGGTACGACAGTTCCTGCTGGCACCGGCGTGCCTGCTGGCGTTTCTAAAATTCTGGGGCCACGTGGCCCTCATCATGCGAGCGGCCACAGTCGGAAACAACAGGGTGGCGCTTCGCGCCGGACGTTGAGGAGTCCATATGACCATGCAGTCCCAAATCCTTCGCCGGGTGGCCCTGAGCGCGGCATTAGCCCTGTGTCTCGGTCCGCTCACGGAGGTAAGCCCCGTTCTGGCCGCTCCCACGGTGGCGGCCGCGGATCACGACGTCAACTGGGGGACGCAGGAACGGCATTTCCCACAGAACAAGCAGGCCGAGTCGCCAATGGCCACCAACCCGACCAACGGGCAGAACAGCATCAGCGGCGCTGAAGATTTCGTCCAGGAGCCGGATTGCACGATAGACCCCTCCACGGGCGGCTCCGTCTGCTATCCCGGCCAGACCATCAACACCATCGCTGCTTACACCACGACCGATGGCGGGACTACGTGGAACAAGCATATCCTGGATTTCAGTGCAATCGGCAAGGTGGCCAATGCTGACCCGAGCGTCGCTTTCGGGCCCAAGCCGAACGGGAGCGGCGGGTTCACCTATGCGACTGGCGCACGCGCCTATTTCTCGGCCATGGCGTTCCCGCTGGGCAATGTCAGCCCCTATGCCGAGCCCATAGTCGCGGTCACTCACTCCGACGATGGCGGGTCAACGTGGAGCACGCCTGTGATAGGGACGAACATGGCCAATCGGCGCACGCAATTTGATGACAAGCCCAGCGTCTGGGCCGATAACAACCCGGCCAGTCCTTATTTCGGCAATGTCTATCTGGTGTGGGCCCTGATTACCGGGGTGGGCAGTTCGCACTCGACCTTCTTCTGCAGCACTTGCCCAATACGCATCCTGGTCGCCCGTTCGACCGATGGCGGCCAGACCTGGAGCAACGCGCAGACGCTGTCGCCGAGCTCGGATACAGGCCCGAACGGTTACCGCGAGCTGCCATTCGTGCGGACCGATCGTGACGGTCGGGTGGTCGTGATCTGGGAAGAGCATATCGGCGCCACCAAGGGCCAGCAGAGCGAGGTAGTCGCCGCCGTCTCCACGGATGGTGGCCAGCACTTCGGCCTTCCCATGGCCGTGGGACCCACCTTCGACATGAACCCGCTGCCCGGCAGCAGCTTTCCCAACCCCAATACTCCGGGTATGGATATTGACCAGTCCAGCGACACCATGTACGTCGCGTGGGCCGACTATCATCCGGTAGCCGGTGGCCCCGGCCATGGTGTGGTGACCGTCATGAAATCGACCGACCATGGGCAGAGCTGGTCCAGCGCCGGGAGCATCGACGCGCCCGGACGCAGCCCGTTCCATCCATCACTAGCGGTGGGGCGGCAGGGATCGGCGCCGGCGGCCAGCTCGTCCCCCGGGCGCGTGGTCGTGAGCTTTACCGCATTGACGGACGTCTCGGCCAACACGCCGCCGGTCGGGGGCGCCGCGAATTTTTTGCCATTCGTCACCGCCAGCGACGATGGCGGGGCCATGTGGTCTGCACCAATTTCGCCCAGCGGGTCCGGCCCGTCCGATCCGGCGGCCGCGGCCGGCTTTCTGAACGACTTTGTCTCCGAGTTCGTGGGCGACTACTCGTCCATGAGCGCGTCGCCTGACAGCAAGACGTTCTTCGACAGCTACAGCTCGACGCAGGAAGGCGCTACCTGCGCCGCCGTGGACGCCTACCGCACCGGTACCGGGCCGGCTCCCAACATCTACGCGTCATGCCCGCCCACCTTCGGCAACGTTGACATCCACGTGGCGGCGATCAACACCAGCCCGTAGTCAGCTGGCTGTCAGGCTGTAGCTGATGTGCGAGCCCGGAATGTAGTCGTAGACCTGCACGGTGTAGGCCATTCCGGCAACCGAAGCCAGGCTGTACTGGGTGCCCTTGGCCTGGGGTTGATTCGCCACCACATGGCGGGCAGCGTCATAGATGATGAAACCCACCCCGCGATCGGAGATCGGATCGCGAGGCGCATAGCTCATGGCCAGTGTGATGCTGCTGCCATCACCAACCAGGGAGTAATTGTGGGTGCCGCCGGCTGCCGAGCCATCGAGGGCGCCACTCACGGTTTGACCTCTGGCCGGGCCGGCTTGGGTTGAGCCTCGCTGCTGTGGAGACGCGGCCAGCAGTGAGGCGAAAGAGTCGATTGAGGTCATGCCAGCTTTGGCCGGACTGCAGTGCGTGCAGGTGTAGCTCGAGCCAGCAGGGTAGTGGATCTCAACGTGCAACTGTGGCGTGCCGGCGGCGTTGCCCGTATCGCCCATGACCCCGAGCTGGGTGTTCACCGTCACGGGCTGGTCCGGCACGAGAGATTGAATGGCGGGCTCGTTCTGGAGATGGCAGAAGAAGATGAAGTATCCGGGGCTGCCCGGGTCCGTGCTCAAGATCCAGACGAAGTTGCCGTACAGCGGAAGATTGGCCACCGGATCGATGCCTTCGCTGTAGTCCCAAGGGGGCGGCGAGGTGTTGCTGGTTCGGTAGCTCACCTGGGTGTCGATGTCGTTCGTGGCGCGGGTGCACACCGCCGCGATGCGGCCCTCCACAGGCGCAAACACCGGGGGCAGTGGCTGCGAAGCGATGGGGTAGACGTCCACCCCATCATGGGCGCGAGCATCCTTGGCGGTGCGATGGCTCCAGGGATAGGGTGGGCCCTCGCGCGACCCGTGCCAGTTGTCGGCCAGCGGCGTTTGATAGCTCCCGGGGCGCAGCGGGAAGGCCATCTTGATCGCGCCGGAGTAGGGATCGACCGTTGGAGAAGCTGCCAGCGCGTCCCGGGGCAGAAGCAGCCCGGCCGTGGCCACCATGCTGGCCTGCAAGAAGCGGCGGCGAGTGAGGATGTTCGGACCCATGCTTGGCGTGGCGAGGCGGTTCGCAAGGAACGGGCCAAAATAGGCCGTTTACGTGAGTTCCAGCGAGCGCTGCTCGCGCTGCCGGCGCGTTGCTACATTGGCTCCTTCACGCCTCAGCGGGATCGCTGCTGCCGGCAAATACCGGACCCTCCTGGCTCGATTGGGCTTGGCGTCGGGCCACCTGCCGGTCGCGCCCGAGCATGGCCAGCAGCTTGGTCTGGATGTCGGCGTCAGGCTGGTCTGGAATCACGGCGATGCGGTCGAGCTCG
>DAIUFO010000397.1:0-3726 GCA_036844545.1 Chloroflexota bacterium | reverse complement strand
CATCATGGCTGGTGCTGAGCACGAAGGGCGGGGCCAGCTTGCCTGGTGCACATCCTCCGCGACCACTTTTGGGCTGGACGAGCCTTGAGACGCGCGAACTTGATTGTGACAGACGTGAAATGCTTGCTACCTGTCTCCAATCGGCGACAATAGGTGAGCATTGGAAGCGAGTAGTCGAGCACCCTATCCAAACGGGCAACATCCGGCCAGCAAGGTGCTGGTGCCACTTCCGGACGGCGGCATATTCGAGGATGAGCGCCGGTGCCAGCGGGAGCCAAGACTATGCAGGAGCGGACACTCGAGCTGCTGAATGATGGCTACGCATTGGTGAGCACCAGGGTTGATGGCACGCGCGTGTTCACACGCATCAAGCCGTAAAGACGATCTGCACCAGCAGCGTGGATTAGCCCCCCTCGACGTAACGTCAGGACCGTCGAGCATCATGCGGACGCCCATACATGAGCCTCCGCAGTTCCTGGGGGGCAGGCCTGCAGCTCAGCCATCCACTGCTCGGTTAGCTGCTTGGCTTCCTCTGGAGTCCTCCGGCCCCAATTCACAGTTCGCGCGCGATTGTCAGCGCGCCGGCGCTGGCAGTGGCTGCCCACTCACTACGGTCCAGCTCTTTCAGCGCGGTCTGTTCCACCGCGCTGCGCTAGTAGGTGCTGACCGCGGGAGCGTTCGCCCAGCGGTCCACCCTGATGGCCAAGCTGTCGATCATGCTGTGAAATCGTTCGTGCGTGCCGGGCCCAAGCTGATCCAGTTCGAGCTGATCGAAGGCCGCCATCAACCGATCATCGTCGGACTCGAGCGCCTCTTCGATGGCGGGCAGCAGTTCAGCCGTCTCGGTCGCGATGTGCCCTCGCAGAAAGTCGGCATAGTCGTAGGCTGTTTGCCGCAGCAGCGCCCCCGTCCCCGCTTCGCCAGGCACGTATGAGTGCACGGCGTCAGCGTAGGTTGCCGCCAGCGCGCGGCCCTGCTCGTGCTCGGCCTGCAAGCGCTCGGCGAGCGCGCTGCCGGACGACACACGCAGCCTGGGAAACAGCTCCCCTTCTTCCTTTGCATGATGACACCGGTCCACAAACACTTGCATGAACTCGAGAATGTCGGCAAAGACATCGGTCGGGACCGGGACGCCCTTCTCGGCCGCCTCGGCCGCCCGTTCCAGCTGATCCACGACGACAAGCGCTGCGCTGTGCTCCTCTTGGAGAACCTCAACTGTCTTCATACGCTCAGCATAGAGGCGTCACGTGCAAGCCGCTAGAGGGGAATCATGCTTTCTCGACGGGGGGATTTCCCCCTGCAGTATGGTTCCGCTCCCCCGACAGGCGCTTCCTAATGTGCTCCAGAATACGGATGTGCTTCCTGCTGTCATCGACCATGGTTTCGAGGATAAGTCGGACCGGTGCGGAACGCATCCACTCCGCCGTCCAGGGCGGCTTTGGGAGCTGGATCCCTCCCGGGAGAGAACTCTCGGGCGACTCGATCCAGCCAACGGTGTGTGCGATGTCGTGTAGTGTGCGAAGCTCCGTCCTTTCCACTTCGAGGAAGCGCTCCGTCACCGCCAGGAGGTCCGACTGGGCCTCGGCCGGCGGCTCAATAAGTGGGAGGGATCCAGGGCCCCCCTCCGTTTGCTCGAGCGAGTGGCGGATGCCGGTTGCCATCCAAGCCATGAGGCGATGGTGGCGCTGTTCATCCTCCAGAATGAGATCCATAAGAAATCGGACCCCGCGGTCGGCGACGTTTTGGGCGCTGCTTGCGTAGTCTTTCAGCACCTCTTCCTCGTGCTGCTCGTGGACCGCAATCTGACGCAGCACGATGTCTGCAGCGGTCTTTGGCGGAACGCTCATGGTTGGCTCCTATTCCCTCCGGTGGCTACGACGGCGATGATCCGTGTATCTGCCCGATGAAGCCACTGTCTTCGAGTTCCGTAATTGATGCTTCTATAGAGGCTCGTCGACAAAAAGCGCCTCTCAACATGGCTAATTCAACGTACCCGCCGAGTGTGATCTAAAGGTGTCTTTCTGACGAAAGATTGGTGTATGTTGGCGGTTGCTCCGAAGCGGGTTCACAGCTCCACACCGCCCGGTTGAAATAATATCACTCAAGCAGCCGGCATTCTGCCGCCGCTGGTTATACTTTTTCCAATCCTCACTATGGCAAAACAAGGTACAGTGGCCAGCCAAGTTTATGAACTCGTCGCAGTCCCATTGGACCAGATCGAGATCGATACGGACAACGTCCGTACGCGGTATGACCAGACTCACATCGACAACCTGCGTGAGGCCCTGAGAACGGCGCTGGCGCAGGGCGAAGAATACATCAACGCGCCGGTCGTGTACCGCGTGGGACGGGAGCGGTTCCGCGTTAAGCATGGCAACTGCCGTGTTTTGGCGGCGCGCGGGGTCCATGAGCGTCTCCATGTGAGGATCGTCGAACCGCCGGGCACTCAGTCGGACAAGGTCCTGGATCAGCTGGGGGAGAACCTGCTGCAAGGCGGATTGGGGCCCCTGGATACCAGCCGGGCGCTGCGGCAGCTGCAGGTGGCTGGCAGCTTATCGGTCGGGCAGCTTGTCACGACATTAAAGGAACGAGGCATTGATCGCAGCACGGCTTGGGTACGTATGTACCTGGGCCTATCCACGCTGCATCCCGATGTTCAGGAGGGGCTCGAGAGGGGTCAGGTTTCTCCCACCGCGGCGTGGGCCTTGCATGGACTTCCAGGCCCCCAACAGCGGGACCTTGTTCGGCGCATTATTAACGAAGGGCTCGGTATCCAGGCCATCAAGCGCGCCATTGGGCTGCGCACCGGCCAATCGCCAGACACCGAGGATGAGGACGATGGCCGGTCATTCTCGCAGTGGGCCGGAACTGGCCGGGCAGCGCCAGAGTTCGGCTTGGCCCAGCTTCAGGAAGATATTGCGCGCGCCGCCAGCTTGTCCGAGCAGACCGCGGCTGTACCCCGGCGCGTGCCTGACACCGACCACCGCGCCGGCCTCGTCGCGAAGCGATGGGAGTTGCTGCCGGTCCGAGTAGAGCCCCCTGACAGCCGGCGGCACGAGGTCGATCAACTCGCCTCAGATGAGTGGAGCCGGAGAATGACTGCCAGCGAAGCGGAGTTGGCCAAGGAAGCGGCAGTGCTCGGTGGTCACCCAGCAGTTGACGCTGCAAGCTTGGCTCAGAGAGTGACCGGCGAGTTCGAGAGCGCACCGGCGTTCGTCGCGGCGGCATTGAATGCGCTGCGGCTCCTCATCGAGAACCCGGCATCCGTCCCGGAAGAGAGCGCAACCGCTACGTTCCTGGCCATTCGCATGCAGCGCGTCCTGCAGAATTTCGGACGAGGCTCAGGCGTGCTGCGGGCGCCATGATTGGAAGTGATCTTCGATGCGCTTGAACAGGGCGGTGCACAGCACGCCCATGCTGGCGATGACGATCACGCCGACCATGACCTTGTCGGTCTGGAAGGTATTGCCGGCCACGGCGATGAGGTAGCCCACACCGGCCGTGGCGGCATACAGTTCACCCACCACCACGCCGATCAATGCGTGGCCCAGCCCGAGGCGTAAGCCACTCAAGATGAACGGCACCGAGCCCGGTAGGGCGATCGTCCTGAATATCTGCACATCGCTGGCGCCGAACGACCGCGCTCGCCGGAGCAGCGACTCGTCCAGATTCCTCACGCCCGTGAGGGTGTTAATCAACACGGCGAAGACCGCGCCAGTGTATACC
>DAIUFO010000396.1:1150-3768 GCA_036844545.1 Chloroflexota bacterium | reverse complement strand
TGCGGGCCGTGATGATGACGTCCGCCCCTTCCGCCGCCAGCTGCTCGGCCACAGCCCGGCCGATGCCTTTGCTCGCGCCCGTGATCAGCGCCACCTTCCCGGTAAGTTCAAGATCCATCAGGTTTGCCCCTCCACAATCTACGTTGCCGAGCCGTCAACGATCCTCGCCAGAATCGGGCTTGGGTGAAGGCCGTTGCAAGGGCGCGCCCCAGCACGATTTTGGCGCCCGGCCGGCTCGTCGCAATCTCGCTGCCGACCGAAACGGTAATTTGTCCGACAATTACGACGGTCTGGACTATATAGGCGGCCGCTAAACCTGTCAACCACGCGCAGCACTCGGGGAAAGGCCTGTTTAGATCGACCGGCCCAGGCGCTTTTTGGCGGCCTCGAGCGCCGACCGGCGCTCGGGGCTGGTTGCGGCCCGGAGGCGCCAGCGCCCCGATTGCTCGAGCGCGTCTGCGCCGTTCAGGCTCCGCGCGGCCAGCACGAGGCTTGCCTTGGTCCCCTCCACCGCGCTGCGCGGAGCGGAAGCAAGCATCTCCGCCAGCTCTCGCGTCCTCAGTTCGATGTCCCGCGAGGCTACCACCTCGGTGACCAGTCCCCAGGCCAGTGCTTCCGAGGCGCGCAGCACCGGCATGGCGAGGAGAAGATCGGCCGCCCGACCCAGGCCCGCGATCTCGACCAGGCGCGAGACCAGCTCGTAGCGATAGACGACCCCGAGCGAGACTGCACGGAGCGAGAGCCGCAGGTCGGCGGCGGCGAGGCGAAGATCGCAGTTCAGCGCCAGCTCGACCCCCGCTCCGTGGCAGTGGCCCTGGATCATGCTGATCACCGGTACCGGACAGCTCCGGATCGCGTCGACCGCCAAGCCGATCGCCTGGTCCGCCTCGAGATCTGCCTCAGTCCCGTGGAGCTGGTCGAAGTCGAAGCCCGCGGAGAAGGCCGACCCTCCCGCGCCGCGGAACACGACCGCTCCCGCCTTCTTGCCATTGGTCTCCAGCTCGGACGCCAGCGCCGCCAGCAGCTCGCGATCGACCGGGTTGCGCTGCCGAGGCCTGTCGATCGTCAGGACCAGGACGTTCTTGGACCACCATCCCACACGCAGGTCGGCCGCCATGGGCCAAATGGAAGCACAACGGGCGGCGCGCCTGGATCAGCTGCGCAGAATGGCCATGGCCTGGTTGGCCGCCGCCATCCAGGCGGGGTCTCGCAGCCAGGTGTCCACGCCCCAAAGGAGCACGACCTGAAGTGGCTCCTGGCGGTAGTCGGCCGCGGTGGCGAGCAGGTTGCCAGTCGTGTATCCAGGCGAGTTGCTCCAGGGCTGCGCCTGCATCTCGGTGAGCCACAGCTGCTTGCCCTGGGCTTTCGCCTGGCCCGCCCAGAAGTCCAGCGCCTGCTGCTTCCACATGCTGCGCAGGTCTGCGCTGGTGAAGCGCAGCGGCGTCGGAGGTCCGTCGATGTACACGTCCAGGCCCAGCGCGTCGCCCGCCGCAAGCGCTTGGCCCGGATGCCCGCTGGGGTAACCGCCAAGCGCCCACAGGACCGGGTTCGCGTAGAGCTGGAGCAAGTCAACTGCCGCGTTCCAGCCGTCGAAGGAGGTCGTCACGACCAGGCGCCCGGGGTCGAGCTGGTGCGCTTCAGCGATCTCCCACGCCAGCTGCGCCACCTTGATCTGGTCGTCTCCTGTGAAATCGTTGCCGACGTAGTCCAGCGGCTCGTTCTCAACTTGCCACGCGTACAGCAGCGGCGAAGACCGATAGCGCAAGAGGCTGCCGTCGAAGTAGGCGCGATATGCCGCCTCTGACTGGAGGTCGTTCAAATGAGGCTGCTGGCGCGGCGCCGCCCACGCGGGCTCGTGGAGCTCGGGATAGAGGAAGTTGCGCGCGCCGATCGTGAGGACGACGCGGGTCGGCCGGGCCGAGACCTGGTCATGAGCTTCCACAACCGCCAGCAGCTCGTCGACCGATGCGAAGTCGAGGGTGTCCTGAGTCGGCTCGACGGATTCCCAGTAAACGGGCAGCCTCACCAGGTCGGGTTCGGTCGCGTCGAGCAGGGTGGCCAGGTCCTGGGTGGGAGGCCGGCCGGCCCACTGGGAGACGAGCGGGCTGTAGCTGAAGCCGACCAGGGGTGCTGCCTTGGCGGCAGGCGGCCATGCCTCGCTGCCCAACAGCAACGCCACCGCCGCAAGAACAACGGCTCGTCTCAACCTGTGGTCACCCCTTCGCATGCGCGACCCCGGACAAATTCCACAACGCCAGGATTCGGGCCGCTACCTGCCGATGTTATGAGGCCAGGCTTAGAACTCGCTGAGACCGGGGGGCGGCTAGCGCATCCCGGCGACCGAGCGACCGGCTGGCTTGGCGATCTCGTCCGGAGTCCAGATCAGCTCGAACCCCTCGGCGAGCACATTGGGGAGCGCCGGGGCGACCTGGTCGACTATCTGCAGCATGTTTCGCAGGGCCGAAAAAGGGTTGTCCCGCTTATAGGCGATGCCGTAGTCGACGACCGGCGTCGGTGAAAGACGGCGCGAGACGAGGCCCTCCGCTTCCCACGTCGCCGCGCGCCCGGCTGTGGTCAGGGTTACCGCCACGCCCGACAGCGCGACGGCGGCTGGAATC
>DAIUFO010000396.1:0-1140 GCA_036844545.1 Chloroflexota bacterium | reverse complement strand
GGGTGGGAAGGCCGAGATTCCAAACGTTCAGGTATGAGATCCGGAGCCGGCCTGCGAGTCCTCCGGCATGGTCCTTCATCTCACGCAAGGCGAGGTCTTCCACCTGGACAAGCGCCTTAGCGTGAACGAGAAGAGCCTCGCCGGCCGGCGTCAAGCTCACCTCGCGCGAACTGCGCTGGACGAGTTGGATTCCAAGCTCGCGCTCCAGGGCTTGAATCCGCAAGCTCAGCGCGGGCTGGGTCACGTGGAGGCTCGCGGCGGCACGCCCAAAATGCCGTTGGTCAGCGACCGCAACAAATGCGCGTACGTTCCTAAGCTCCATTCGACCTCACCTCCTAGGTGATTCTGGCCGAACCCGCGTCCCGTGTGCCTGCGCACTCACGAACCGCTGCTAACGCGTGGACGCGTGAGATCGATGTGATGCCTTTCCGCCGGCGGACGTTCCATAAGAATGACGGCCGAGAAGCGGGTAATCTCCGCGGAAGCTGTGAAAGAAGGCGTTGAGGCCAACAGCCGGCTGACCGCGCTCACAGGCGCAGTGCTGCTTGTCCTGCTGGCCGCGATCGGTCTCACCGTTTTTGACGTCAGGCGCTTTCTGCCCGAGCACTTCCTGCTCGGCTTCCTGCTGATACCTCCGCTGGGCCTCAAGGTCGCGAGCACCGGGTACCGGTTCGTCCGCTACTACACGGGCGCATTCAGCTACCGCGAAGCCGGCCCTCCGCCGTGGCCCGTCCGCGTGCTGGGGCCGATCGTGGTCCTGTCGACTGCGGCCCTGTTCGTCACCGGCCTGGAGCTATGGTGGTTCGGCCTACATTTCGGAAGCGCCTGGGTGGGCTTTCACAAGCTGAGCTTCATCATCTGGCTGCCGGCCGTCGGCATCCACGTGCTCTGGCACCTGGGCCGGACGGCACAGGCAGCACGCGACGAGTTGGCGTCAGACCGAGCGGTGGGCAAGCTCACTCGGCGCGGGCTGGTCGTCGGGAGCATCGTCGCCGGCGTCGCGCTGGCGGTCGCCACCCTCAGCTACCACAGCCCTTTCATCTTCTTCCACGAAACGGGATGAGCCGATAGGAAGGATGAGCGTGAAGACGCTGCCCTTCCCAAGCTTGCCCGCAAGCCGGATCTGGCCTCCGTGAAGCT
>DAIUFO010000395.1:0-3788 GCA_036844545.1 Chloroflexota bacterium | reverse complement strand
GTCCGGGCCTGGTCAACGCCCACACGCACACCTACGCCACGTTGTTCAAGGGCAGCTACGAACGCATGCCGCTCGACCTGTGGCTGATCGCTATGCGGGCGCCGACCCGCGCCCTCAGCGAAGAGGCCCTCTACCTCAGCTCGCTCATCAGCGCCGTCGAGATGCTGAAGACCGGCACCACGACCTGCCTGGACCACTACTTCGGTAACCCTGCGCTGCCAGGAGCAGGCATCACGGCCGAGGTACGGGCTATGCGCGATGCCGGCATGCGGACGGCAGTGGCCTTCGTCCTAGCCGACATGAGGTGGGAGGACACGCTGCCCCTCGACGCTTCGGTCGTGCAGTCGGCGGCGGACGACGTGAGCGGCCGCGAAACTGCGCAGCACCTCGAAGCGGCGGAAGCATTCATCGAAGGGCATCAGCGCAGGCACCCGCGCATCTCCTGCCTGGTGGGGCCGTCGGCGGCGCATCGTTGCACCGACGAGCTGCTGCACGGCTGCCGCCAGCTGGCGACGCGCCACGGCGCCGGCATGCACCTGCACGTGGGCGAGGCCAAATCGCACGCGGTGCGGAACCGTGAGCTGTTCGGCGAGTCACTGGTGGCCCGGCTGGACCGGTTGGGCGTGCTTGCATCGGATGTGTCGATGGCCCATTGCGTGTGGCTGGACGACGACGAGATCGAGCGCACCGCTCGCGCCGGCGCGAGCGTCGTCCACAACCCGGCCAGCAACCTCAAGCTGGGCAGCGGCGTGGCCCGCGTGCGCGACATGCTCGCGGCCGGCGTGCTTGTAGCCGTCGCCACGGACGGCCCCTGCTCGTCCGACAACTTCAACATGTTCGAGGCGATGCGCCTGGCTGGGCTGCTGCACACCTCCAACCAGATCGACTACCGCGACTGGTTGCCGGCCCGCCAGGTCCTCCAGATGGCGACGGTAAACGGCGCCCGAGCCGCGGGGCTGGCGTCCCAAACCGGCAGCTTGGAAGCGGGCAAGCGGGCGGACGTGGTGCTGCTCAGCCGTGATTCGGTCCATTGGGCCGCCCGCAACGATCCATTCGTCCAACTGGTCTACTGCGAGAACGGCTCGTCCGTGGACAAGGTGTTCGTGGACGGCGAGCTGGTGGTCGATGGCGGCCACATGGCCACCCTGGACGAGCAGGCGCTGTACGACGAAGTTGGCCGCATGCGGGCATCGCTCGCACCGGCCTTTCGCGACAGCCAGGCGACCGTGGCGCCGTTGGAAGGCCCGATCCACGACATGTGGGACCGATTGCGGGAGCGGGGGCTTGGGTTTGAGCCGTCAGCGCTGTTTCGCTAGGAGCTGCCTCGGAGGCTAGATCTCCTCGTCCCAACTGAGGATCACGATGCGCTCGCTGTCCTCGGCAGTCGGGAAGCGCTCGACCTCCACCCAGGTGTGGCGGAAGGGGCCTGCGACGTCGGCATTGGCGTCGTCGTCGGTAGCGTAGACGATCAGGTCCTCTTCGAACTCGTACTCGCGCATCAGCTTCTGTACTCGCTCGACGGACTTGGCGATGATGACGGCAGCGCCGCTGCCGCGCTCCCAATTCGTGGCGGGGCGCAGGACGAAAATCTCCACGCCTCTATTGTGGTCCTACGCGGACGGCGAAAGCGGCGGGCGGGGAAGCCTCACCACGCCATCCCCAGGTTCCCTCACCCTCGCCCTCGCCCGCCGCGGCGGGCGAGGGGATGTTAGAGAGGGGTTCAAGAAGACTAGGCGTCCCGGAAGGGGCCGTCGCGGGCTTCTAGGAAAGCTTTGACGCCGGCTTCGCGGCGGCGCTGTTCGAGGTTGACGCCCTCGACGTTCTCCGCTTCGGGGATGCGCGAGTGGCACAGGACCTCGATCTTGTGGCCGTAGTCCATGGCCATACGGAAGCCCATGGCATCGTACATGGCGTTGATCAGCTTCTTGTTGTACTGGACCGCGAAGGCCGGGACCATGGCCATACGGCGGGCGATGCGCTGCGCTTCGGCCAGGGCGCCGCCCTCAGGCATGACACGAGCCACCAAGCCAATCTCGTGCGCGTCCTTGGCGGAGATGGTGTCGCCGGTGAGGATCAGCAGCTTGGCCTGCTGCGGATTGGTGAGGAAGGGGATCATGCTGGCGACCATCGAGCCATGGCGGATCTCCGGCTCCCCGAACCAAGCGTCCTGTGAGGCAACGACCACGTCGCACCACAGCGCCAGCTCGCAGCCGCGGCCGAGGCACCAGCCATGGACGGCAGCGACGATCGGCTTGGGGAACTCGCGCGCCATGAACTGGCGCGACATGTTCTCCTCCATGCGCGCCCACCACTGATCGACGGTCCGGCCGCCCTCCTGGCGCTGGCCGCCTAAGTCGGCTCCGGAGGAGAAGGCCCGGCCGGAGCCGGTCAGCACGATGGCCCGGACTTCGTCGTCCTCACGAAGGGCGTCCAGGGCTGCCACGAGCTCGGCGACCATCTCGCGGCTGAGGGCGTTGAGCTTTTCGGGACGGTTGAGGGTGATGGTCGCGACCAGGTCGTGCTTTTCGGTGAGTACCAGCATGGCGGAAGCCGATGCTATCACTCCTACGCGGAGGGCGAGTCGCGGGGGGCGGGCGGCTATCCGGACGGCGGCTCCCGCGCAGGTGGCAGAGTCCTATGCGGAGTCCTACGCGGACGGCGAGGTCCTACGCGGACGGCGAATGCGCGGTTGGTGCCTTCGATTCAGGGTTGCGGCTCACTGACGCATACCATTGGAACATGCCTGCTCCCGATCGAGTCGCACCTGGCATGTGGCGCCTGACCTTTCCCATACCACGTTCCTCAAGGCGGTGAACGCCTACCTGGTTCAGGATCGCGACGGCTACGCCTTCGTGGACCGCGGCATGGACACCGACGAGTGCTGGGCGGCGTTGGGCGGTCAACTGGGGGCCCTGAACGTGCCCGTGTCGGCCATCCACACCATCGTGGCGACGCATGGCCATCCCGACCACACTGGGATGGCGGACCGCATCCGGGCGGAGTCGGACGCGGCGGTGTGGCTGCACAGCAGCGAGCAGCCCTTCATCGAGTACCGCCGCAGCGACACGTCGTCGGAGCTGCTGCATGCCTGGCTGCTGCACTACGGCGTGCCGGCCGATGAGGCTGCGGCCATGGCGATGCGCGTGCGGGAGGGCGACAAGGCCACACCGGCGGTCCAGCCCACGCACCTGCTGGAGGCGGGCCAGGAGCTGCCGATTGGGGACTACACCTTTGAGGTGCAGTGGACGCCCGGCCACACGCCCGGCCACGTGTGCCTGTACGAGCCGGGGCAGCGGATGCTGCTGTCGGGCGACCACATCCTGCAGGACGTCGCGCCCAACGTGAGCCTGCAGCCGTTCAGCGACGAGAACCCGATGCCGGGCTATCTGCGCTCGCTGGAATGGCTGGCTGAGCTGCCGATCGAGCTGACGCTGCCGGGGCACGGGCTGCCGTTCCCGAGCCCGCGCAACCGCGTCAAATCGCTGATCGCCCACCAAACCGAGCGCCAGGCCCAGTTGCGGACGCTGCTCAGTCGCGACCCGCGGACCGCCTGGCAGTTAGCTTCCCAGGTGTGGGCGGACTCCAAGCCAAACAATTGGTCCCAATTCCAACCCCGCCTGCGGCGCAATGCCATGGCCACGCTGGCCGCCCACCTGGAGCTGCTGGCCGACCGCGGCAAAGCCTGCCGCGTTGAGGACGGGGTTGTAGCCTACTGTCGACCGGGAGGTGCCCTCACCTAGTGTAGGTCGTCAATCAGACGCTGCTTTATTCTGAGCTGCCAGAGCGGC
>DAIUFO010000394.1:0-3791 GCA_036844545.1 Chloroflexota bacterium | reverse complement strand
CCCACACGCCGGGCGATCCTTCGGCGGTGGCCACCAGCAGCGTGGGCGCGGCATCGGATGGCTTGGGCGACAGGAACAGGAAGTCGTGGAAGTAGTCCTTGGTGAAGCCGCCTTCGGCTCGCTTCCAGCCGTCCGCCGGCTGGTCGCTGGCGAAGAAGCCGCGGGCGGTGGCGACCAGGTAGCGGTCGAAACGCCCGGGGATATTGCTGATGTGGTGGATGTCCAGGTAATCGATGCCGCTGCTCACGTCTTCCCAGCTCTTGCCCCGATCGAAGCTGCGGACGACCCCGCCGTGCTCGATGCACAGGTACAGCGTGTTCGCGTCATCGGGATGCACGAAGATGTAGCGGATGTGTCCCTGGTGCGGCGGGCGCGGAAACCACCAATTCTTGCGCGCTTCTTCGGGGACTGATTGCAGCGAGCCGAGCTCCTCCCAGTGGTCCCCGCCGTCCTCGCTGCGGTAGAGGTGCACCGGCTCGACGCCGCTGTAGACCACGTTGTCATCGGTGGGGTCCACGGTTACTGAGCGAATGTCGCCGTCCAGCACTTTGGTCCAGTGCTGGCCCGCGTCGTCCGTGCGATACAGGCCATCATGCGTCGCACCCACGAACACCCGCTCGGGACGCGTGCGGCAGCCGTCGACCGAATCGATGATCGCACCATTCAGGCCGCTGGCGACCTCTTCCCAGCCCCCGTTCTTGGAGCGGCTGACTGTCATGCCGTCCTGGGTTCCCGCGTATAACCGAACTGCTCCGCTCATAAATCACTCCCGCGTGCGAGATTGGCTTGGCTCACGACTGTATCAGAATATCCCGTCGCCGGCTTCACTTGAGCATCTCCTTGGCGATCTGCACGCCTTTCAGATAGGTAGGCCAGTTGACCTCGGTTTGCAAATTCTCATAGTGGCGCTTCGTATCCACGACCGCGGTCTGGTCCGCGATCGGCACGTCGGAACGGCGCGAATTCAGGCCAACGTAACGCGTGTGCGCCGTCTGGCCCTCTTTGCTCAACAGCCAGTTGATGAACAGCTTGGCCGCGTTGGAATGCGGCGCCCGGTTGACCAGACCGATGGCGCCGGTAGCCGGGCTCAGGGTCGCTGAGCCGGGGTCCTGGGGCTCCGGCGGCTGAATCTGCTTCAAGTCGATCCCCTGGTTGGCAAACGTTCCCAAGACCGCCGGATCGACTCGGATGGCGATGGGGTAGTTGCCACGAACCAGCCACTCGGCAACCTGCCGCCGATCCTGCGTGAGCGCCGGCGTCTGGTCGCGCATCAGCGCCCGGAGTTTGTCCTCACGTGTGGACAGCAAAAGCACGCCCGCGACCTCAGCCCTAGCCGAAGGGATGCGCGGATCCAACCAGGCGATCTTGCCCTTCCATTGCGGATCCCAGATCTGGTCGAGCTTGTTCAGCTTCGATTCGGGCGTGAAGCTGCGGTTTACGTTGGCGGACCAGCCCACCTGGTAGACGTAGGTGTCGGCCAGCGACTTGCCGTCGTCGGCCCATCCTCCGTCGAACCCCCCTGCCACTTGCTGTCGTCCAATACCTCTGGCAGCACCAGCGCTGGCCGCAGTGGGTCGAGTGCGCCCATGGGCTTGAACGCGGAGAACAGCGACGACGGGCTGTGCATGATGACATCCCAGAGGTACTGGTTTGGCCTGCCGTTCATTCTGGAGCCGCGGTCCTAAATCGGCCTGGCCGTTGCCCACCAGGGTCTCGGTTGGAATGCCGAACTTGCTGGTGAAGTCTCCCATCAGCCGCGGGTACACGTCGCGATGTGCCGCTGGGTTCCTACGCAAAAATTCGTCGGGCACCCCGTTTGAACTGGCCGCTGTTGGGCCGGGGCCAAATCGGGTAACATGAGGCCATGCACCAATCGAGCCTGGGCTACGGGCCGATCGCGGAGGCGGTGGCCCGCGATACGGCCTCCGAATTTGGCCAGAAGTACATTGCTAATGGCCTGGCCAAGGTGGTGGAGCCGTACCAGGGCATTACCACCGACAGCACGGTCCTTCCGGGACTCTTCCCCATTCGGAAAACCGGTGTCTCGACGACGCTCATCAGGATGGCCGCGGACGAATATCTGGCAGCGCTTGGCCCCGAGCTCCTGTCCCATGCGAGCTTCGCGATCGACAGTGACAAGTGGCGCAAATGGAGCAACATTCACCGCACGCTGATGCGCCACGGCCTGTGCCTGGGCGAGTTGCCTCCCATTCCACGAGCGCGCGCTTACGACCTGCTGCGAGCCAGTCTCAGCCGCCAGGGATTCGAGACAGCTCGGGGCATCGTGCGCCTGAATGAGACGCTGGCGGAGATGACCGGCAAGCCGGATGAGTACGGCGAGGCCTATTACTGGCTCAGCATCTTCGGCACGCCGTCCGAGCGAGAGCCGTGGGGCTGGCAGCTTGACGGTCATCACCTCAACGTGAACTACGTCATCGTGGGCGACCAGGTGGTGATGACGCCAGCATTCATGGGCTCGGAGGTCGTGTCGGCCGACGCCGGGCGGTACTTTGGAACCCGAGTGTTAGAGTTCGAGGAACGCTGCGGTCTCGAGCTGGCGCGATCGTTGAACGACAGGCAGCGCAGCCTGACTGTACTCGGTATGGAGCTCCCACGGAACATGTACACCGACGCGTTTCGCGACAACTTCGAGCTGCGGTATGAGGGCCTGCCGTTCGGGGAGTTGTCGGACGTGCAGCAGGGCCTATTGCTCACCCTGATCGAGACGTACGTGCAGCGTCTGCCGGCGGGCCACGCGGATGTGAAGCTGACGGAAGTGCGTCGGCATTTGACCGACATGCATTTCGCCTGGATGGGCGGCGTGGACGACGAGAGCGTGTTCTACTACCGGTTGCACAGCCCCGTGCTGATGGTCGAGTTCGAGCATCAGCGCGGCCAGGCGCTACGACCGTTCGACCGGCCGAGCAAGCGGCACGTTCACACCGTCGTGCGCACACCCAACGGCAATGATTACGGAAAGGACCTGCTGCGCCAGCACCACCAACAGTTCCAGCACGCCCGCGCCGCGCACTAACAGACTATTTTGGAACAATAGCGGGCTACGCCTTATCGTGATGATCTGGGTGGCCTGAGCCAAAACTGAGGGCGGGACGGTGATCCCCAAGCTTGCAGCGGCTTTGACGTTCACGATGTAGTCGTACCTTTTGGGCTCCTCGATGGGGATATCGCCCGGCTTAGCGCCCTTCAAAATCTTGTCCACGAACACGGCCGCGTGCTGCCGCGCGGCATCATTGTTTGGTCCGTATACGAGCAATCCGCCGCCTTGCACCCAGGCTGCCGGACTGGCGATAGAGGGCAGATGGTTTGCATTCAGCAGCCGGACCAGCTCGTCAGTGAAATCCGTGGCCGCCCCGCCCAGTACGGTCACTCCTTGGACGTTCTGAGCGGACGCGGCTCGAAAGACGGCCTCGAAATCGGCCGGCCCGTGCACGTTCATGGGCACCACGCGTAGGCCCAACGATTGGGCCGCTTGCTGCGTGGATTGGAACTGGGCTTTCCCGCTTGCATTAGAGAGATTCCCTAGTGCACCCACCGCGGTCATTTCAGGTACCGTCTCCCTCAAGATCTGGAGCTTTTTCCCGAAGATGCTCTCCGGAGTCGCGATCCCAGTGAGCTGACCGCCTGGATGGGCCTGGCTGGAGATCAGGCCCCGTCGCTGAACGTCGGCCAGATTAAGGATGATTGGCTGCACGATTGGCGAGGTAGCCCTCGCCTCATGGAAAGCTTCAAACGCTGGGTTGTTATCCGCTACAGTACGGCCATATGGGCAG
>DAIUFO010000393.1:0-3795 GCA_036844545.1 Chloroflexota bacterium | reverse complement strand
CCGCCGCGGCGGGCGAGGGTTGTTCGCCAATCGCTTGGCAGGTTTACCTGGTTAGGCTTAGCCGACGGCGACGTAACGCGCGGCAGTCTTTGGCTCCGGAACCGGATCGCCGTGGGCGCGCAGGCTCTCAATGTGCAGCTGAATGGCTTCGCGCATGAGCTGCTCAACTTCCCGCTGACTGTCGCCCGCGGCCACGCAGCCCGGCAGGTCGGGCGAGTACGCCGAAAAAGACTCGTCGTCACCTTCTATCACGATGAGGTACTCGGTCACGACTGCTGTTCTCCTTTGAGCCCGGCCTGGCGGCGTATACTGGCCAGCGTTCCGAGTTTCACATCATTTCCAAGGTTACCTGCAAGGGTAACGGTGCCGGGTTTGGTCGTGTGTCGGAACTGGCGGTGACTTCTGACCTGACGCTGGAGGTACCAGCCCTCTGACTCCAGCTCCGCTATGACTTCACGGACTTTCAAATGAGCGCATGACACGGCGGCAAGTGCCCGACATGGCGCTGCCGCGTGGGATCGAGGTGGCTGTTTGCCTGATCGCGGCGGGGCTGGTGGGCTATCCGCTGGTGCGGTTGCTGGTGGAGGCGTTCGCCGCTGGCCAGGCGGCGGTAGCGCGGGCGTTGGGCGGATCCGCGGCGGCTATCGTACACACGCTGTGGGTGTCGGCGCTGGCGGCGGCGATCGCGCTGGCGGTGGGCGCCGGCTTTGCAGTAGCGCTGGAGCGCGGGGCGCTGCCCGGACGCGGCTGGCTGCGGCTGGGGATGCTGCTGCCGATTCTGATCCCGCCCTTCATCGGCGCCTTTGGCTGGACGCAGGCCTATGGCCGCGCCGGCCTGCTGGACAAGCTGGTCCACGTCTCCTGGCCGGGGCTGTTCGGCGGCGGCGGGGTGGTGGCGCTGCTGGCGGTGCATGGCGTGCCGCTGACCTACCTGGCGGCGGCGGCGGCGCTGGCTGGTCGGGGCGTTGAAGACTTGGAGCGCGCTGCGCAGGCCTGCGGTGCGGGGCCGCTGGGGGTCGTCCGGACCGTCACGTTGCCGCTCCTGCGGCCCGCGCTGACAGCCGGCGCGGCCTTGGCCTTCATCTCCTCCGCCAGCGACTTCGGCATTCCGGCCGTAGTTGGCCTGCCCGCCCGCTTCGGCATGGTGACCACCGAGATCTACCAACAGCTGTCGTTCTCCTCGAACCAGGCCAGCTTTGGCGCGGTTGTGGTGCTGGCAGCCCTCCTGGCGCTGCTGGCCAGCCTGTTCCTGGCCGGCATCGCGCGCTTCAACGTGAGCGCGGCGGTAACCGCGGCCGGCCATCGGCTGGACCTGGGTCGCGGCCACGTCCCTGCTGCCGTTCGCGGCCCTGCTGCTGGTGGCGGTCACGCGCGCTTACGGGCTGGCGCCGGCGCCGGCCAACTGGACGGCTCAGCACTTCGCCGCGGCGCTCAATCGTGACGGCGGCGAGGCGCTGCTGCGAAGCGCCGGCTTGGCCGCGGTGGCGGCCACGATCATCGTGCTGCTGGGCATCGTCACCGCCTTCATCGGGCGCCGCGGCGGCTGGGGGCGGCTGTTCGAGGGAGCGGTGGCTTTGCCCTACGCCATTCCGGGCTCGGCGCTGGCCATTGCCGTCATCCTGGCCTTCAGCCGCTGGCTGTATGGCACGCTGGCGATCATCCTGCTGGCGTACGTGGCACGCTTCTGGGCCTTGGGCCACCGGCCCGTCGCCGGCGCGCTGGCGCAGGTAGGGCCGGAGACGGTGCACGCCGCGCGCATATCGGGGGCCGGAGCGCTGCGCAGCCTGGCCACTGGCGTATGGCCGGCTATTGCGCCCGCCAGCGTCCTAGCCTGGCTGCTGGTGTTCCTCACGGCGCTGCACGAGCTCACCATCTCCAGCTTGCTGTACACGCCAGCCACCCAGACGGTGGCCGTGGTGGTGCTCAACTCCGAGCAGGAAGGCGACGTGGCCCGAACGGCTGCCCTGGCCGTGCTGCTGACGGCTATTGTGCTGTGCGCCGCCGTGCCCACAACCTGGCTGGCCAGCCGGCGGCACTAAGAGACTAAATCCAGATAGGCGGGCAGGTGGCGGCGCCCAGGCGCCGGGCTTCGGCGAGGTCAGCCATCAGGCGGTTTTGCGGTGGGGAAAGCGCTCGATCGCGCGGCGTGGGAGCGCTTCGCCACTTGCAACCGGCTCGTCGGCGCGGCCTGGGATGTGTCGTTGCAGCGTCAGATGGCGGGCTGACCCAATCGTGCCGTGATGGCGTACGCCTTCGGCGACTGCCTGCAGGGCCTCTTCCTCGGTGTCATAGCTCCCCACCAGGTTGGCCGAGCGGTCATTGAACAGCCGGTAGTTGCTCACGGGAGTTACTTTAGCGCCGAACCGGGAAGATGTCACTGACCATCTGCAGGAGCCTCCGAGGGGTGGCCCAAACATCGTAGTGGCCCCGCTCGGTCGGGGTCGGATGAACGGCTACGTCGCGCTGATCGTCTGGGCGGGCTGTGAGACTCTTCGACCAGCAGTTTGTCTGTACTCTAGGTCCATGGCTTTCGCGAAGAACGTCCGGCTGGTGGGGTATCACGACTTGCGGGACAAGCCTGGCTTCAAGCTGGGCATGCAGGTGGTCAAGGACCGCTGGTACTTGTACCTGGCGCACCTGTGGGAGCCTGGTTGGAGCATCCTGGACGTCACCAACCCTGCGGCGCCGGAGCTGGTGCGCTTCATCGCGGGGCCGCCGAACACTTGGACCATCCAGCTGCAGGTGGCGGACGGCAAGCTGATCACCGGGCTGGAGCGCATCGCTCCCAACTGGGGCGGCGATCCCAACGGCCCGCCGCACCAGGAAGGCTTCTACATCTGGGACGTGAGCGATCCCGTCGAGCCCAGGAAGCTGGGCCACTGGCAAGGCGGCGGCGACGGCTGCCACCGCAACTATTACGATGGCGGGCGCTACGTCCACGCCTCGGCGCACCTCAAGGGCTTCGCCAAGCGCCAGTACGTGTGCGTCGACATCGCCGACCCCGAGCACCCCGCCATCGCCGGCCAATGGTGGTTTCCCGGCCAGAACGCCGCTGCCGGCGAGCGCTTCGCGGAAGCCGACGCCCACAAGCACATCCAGCTGCACGGCGGCGCGTACATCGAGGGCCAGTACGCCTACTGCTCGTGGGAGGGCGCCGGCATGGTCATCCTGGACGTGAGCGACTTCAGCGCGCCCAAGCTGGCCGGCCACCTGCCCGTCGACCCGCCTTTCAGCAACATGATCCCGACGCACACCGTGCTGCCGCTGCCGGACCGCCAGCTGGCGGTCATCAACGGCGAGTCCATCAAGGAGCGCTGCGACGAGCCGCTGGTGATGGCCGGCATCGTCGACGTGAAGGACGTGAGCCAGCCCCGGCTGATGTCCGTGTTTCCGCTGCCCGAGGCGCCCGAGGGCTGCCCGTCTGACTACTTCCATCAGAAAGGCGGCCGCTTCGGGCCGCACAACCAGCACCAGCCGCAGCACCAGGCCTGCCTGCAGCCATCCGGCGATTACATCTACTTGACGTATTTCAACGCCGGCCTGCAGGTGTTCGACATCTCGGACCCGCAGCGCCCCACTGCCGCCGGCTACTACATCCCGGACGACCCGGCCAAGCGTCTGGGCGAGCTGCCGAGAGACCTCGTGCACCAGGCGGAGGACGTCATCGTGGACGCCCGCGGCTACATCTACATGACCGAGAAGAACTCAGGGCTGTACGTCATGGAGCACACGCCGCCCCGCTAGCGCAGCGCAGCCAGGCCCGCCAGGAGGGCGAGCACAGCGAACGCCAGCGAG
>DAIUFO010000392.1:0-3803 GCA_036844545.1 Chloroflexota bacterium | reverse complement strand
TGACGCGGATCGTGCTGATCCAGCCGCTGTTCCTGGGCGTGGCTGGCGTGATGATGGGTGTGCTCAACACCTACCAGCACTTCCTGCTGCCGGCGCTGGCGCCGGTCGTCTACAACCTCTCGATCATCGCCGCCGCGCTGGTGTTCGGGCCGAGCATGGGGGTGGCGGGGCTGGCGGTCGGCGTGGTGGCCGGCGCCGTGCTGCAGGTGGCCGTTCAGCTCCCTGGCATGCGCTCTGTCCGCTTCCGCTACCGCGCGGAGGTGGACGCCGGGCATCCGGGCGTGCGCGAGGTGTGGCGGCTGATGCTGCCGCGGGTGTTCGCCGCCGCCAGCTTGTACGTCAACTTCCTGGTGTCCGCGGCGCTGGCGGCCGGCCTGATGGAGGGCGCCTACGCGGGCTTCAACCAGGCCTACCAGCTCATCCTGCTGCCGCTGGGATTGTTCGCCATCTCCTTCTCGATCGTGGCTTTTCCAACGCTGTCCGCCCAGGCAGCCCGCGATGAGCTCGGCTCGATGAGCCACACCTTGGGCCAGGCTCTGCGCCTTATCCTGTTCCTGACCATTCCTTCCAGCGTCGGGCTGATCCTGCTGCGCGAGCCCATCATTCGGACCCTGTTCCAGTATGGGGCGTTCGACGCCCGCTCCACGGCTTTGACCGCGCAGCCGCTGATCTTCTTCGCGGTGGGCTTGTTTGGGCACGCCACGGTGGAGATCGTGCTGCGGGCCTTCTACGCGCTGCACGAGACCCTGCGGCCCGTGCTCATCAACGTGGTGACGTTGGCGATCAACCTGGCCTTGAGCTTCCTGCTCGTGGGCTGGCTGCAGCAGGGCGGGCTGGCGCTGGCGATCTCGATCGCCGTCGTATTGGAAGCGCTGGCGCTGCTGGTGTTGCTGCAGACGCGGCTGCCTTCGTTCGACTGGGCGGGGCTGCTGTCCACCGTCGTGAAGTGCGTGGCGGCATCGCTGGCGATGGGCGCGGCGCTGTACGTTTTTGTAGACAAGTCGGGCGCGCCGGCGGCGGCTGGCGCGCGAGTGCTGCAGCTGGCGGTTGCCCTGGCCCTCGGCGGAAGCATTTACATCGGGCTTGCCGCTTTGCTGCGGCTACCCGAGCTAAGCTACGTCCGCCGGCTGGCCCGGCACTGACGACAACTGTTGAACCAAGCCCTCATCCGCAACTTCTGCATCATCGCGCACATCGATCACGGCAAGTCCACGCTGGCCGACCGACTGCTGGAGCGGACCGGGACGATCTCCAGCCGCGACATGTCCGAACAGGTGCTCGACCAGATGGACCTCGAGCGCGAGAAGGGCATCACGATCAAAGCCCAGGCCGTCCGCATGCGCTATGGCGCGTCCGACGGCAAGTCGTATGAGCTCAACCTGATCGACACACCGGGACATGTCGACTTCACCTATGAAGTCTCACGCAGCTTGGCCGCTTGCGAGGGGGCCATTGTCGTCGTCGACGCTGCCCAGGGCATCGAAGCCCAAACGCTGGCCAACGTGTACCTGGCTATGGAGCACGACCTGCGTCTCATCCCGGTAGTCAACAAGATCGATCTGCCCAGCGCCGAGCCCGAGCGCGTGGCCAAGGAGATCGAGCGCGTGCTTGGCATGGCGCTCGAAGAGGTCATCTTCGCCAGCGCCAAGGAGGGCACCGGCACGGATGCCATCCTCGAAGCGGTTGTCCAGCGCATCCCACCTCCCAGCGGCGAGCCCGACAAGCCGCTGCGGGCGCTGATCTTCGATAGCCACTACGACGTGCACAAGGGGGTCATCGCCTACGTCCGCGTGATGGACGGCATGGTCGGCCGCGGCACCGATATCCGGCTCATGTCCACCGGCCGGCGCACCGACATCATGGAGCTGGGTTTCTTCTCGCCCCGCATGAAAGCTGCCGACAGCCTGCAGGCCGGCGAGGTGGGCTACATCGCCACCGGCCTGAAGAATGTGAAGGACTGTCGGGTGGGCGACACTGTCACCGACAGCGCCTTCGCCTCGCACGAGCCGCTGCCTGGCTACCAGCCGGCCAAGCCAATGGTCTTCGCCGGCTTTTACCCGATGGACGGCGACGACTATCCGCTGCTGCGCGATGCTCTGGACCGGCTGCAATTGAACGACGCCGCTCTCTCGTTCGAGCCGGAGACATCGCAGGCCCTCGGCTTCGGCTTTCGCTGCGGCTTCCTGGGCATGCTGCACATGCAGATCATCCAGGAGCGGCTGGAGCGCGAATACAACCTGGACCTGCTGGCTACGGCGCCCAGCGTGGGCTACGAGATTGTCAAGCAGAACGGCACAACGATGGAGGTGGGCAACCCGGCCCAGTTCCCCAACGTCGGCGACATCCTCGAGATCCGCGAGCCATGGATGGACATCACCATCATCAGCCCCACGCGTTACATCGGCACGATCATGGAGCTGGTTACCGGCAAACGGGGCGAGTTCAAGCACATGGATTACCTGGACGAGGAGCGTGTGCTGCTGCGCTACCAGCTGCCGCTGGGCGAGATGATCGTCGAGTTTTACGACCGCCTTAAGACGCTCACGCAGGGCTACGCGTCGTTGGACTACACGGTAGCCAAATATCGCCCATCTGACTTAGCCCGAGTGGACATATTGGTGAACAACCTGGTGGTCGACGCTCTGTCGCTGATCGTCGCGAAGGACCGCGCCTTCAACACCGGCAAGGCGATCGTCGATAAGTTGAAGGAGCTCATCCCGCGGCAGATGTTCGAAGTGCCGATCCAGGCGGCCATCGGCTCGCGGGTCATTGCCCGAGAAACAGTCAAGGCCATGCGCAAGAACGTGCTCGCGAAGTGCTATGGCGGAGACATAACGCGCAAGCGTAAACTGCTGGAGAAGCAGAAAGAGGGCAAGGCGCGTATGAAGCGCTTCGGCAACGTCGAGATACCTCAGGACGCCTTTATGGCCCTACTGAAGCTGTAATCGGGAGCCGCGACAACCCCAAAAAGCGCATCCCCCATATAGGCTACTATCGTTAGCCGGAAAGCCTTAGCCTGCCGTATGCTTGCCGGCATGCCAGCCGCATGCGTTTGCCGCCACAGCTACACCGCCCACGTCGCCGGCAGCTCCAATAATTGCAACTTCTGCGACTGCAGGCAGTTTATGGACGGCTCTGAGATTGCGAAGTATGCGCCGCCTCAGCCCCTCAGCGAGCAGGCGTCGCGGGCGTTGGAGATCCTGTCGCTCAACTCGGGGTTCCAGCATGTGGCTCCCGAGCGCCTGCGCGAGATCGCGCAGCTTGGCAAGCGGCGCCTGTTCCTGGCCCACGATGTCGTGATGCGCCAAGGCGCGGAAAGCGACTCGCTGCAGATCGTGGTCCGGGGCTCGGTGAAGATCGAGCGCCAAGTGGCCGCGGGCAACACCTTGCTGCTGGCCGAGCTGCACCCGGGGGACATAGTGGGCGAGATGGGCGTGCTGAACGGCGATCCACGCACGGCCACCGTGACCGCGCTGGAGGACGTGGAGACCCTGGAAGTCAGCGCCGCTGAGCTGAGAGGCATGTTCCAGGAGGACCCAGACGTCCTGCTGGCCATCATGAAGGTCGTCAACCAGCGGCTGAAGACCACCGAGGAGCTGGTCGAGACATCGGTCAAAGTCGCCCTCGCCCAGCTCGGCTCCGACAAGTAGTCGCGGCTCCCGGGCGGCCACTCGCCCGCTCGCTTGGGTGGCCCTGCCGTGGTATGCTCTAGGTCCGCGCCGGGCGTCTAGCTCAGCTGGTTAGAGCGCTGCCCTGATAAGGCAGAGGCCCTTGGTTCGAGTCCAAGGACGCCCACTCCAAGG
>DAIUFO010000391.1:2208-3818 GCA_036844545.1 Chloroflexota bacterium | reverse complement strand
GTCGGGGTTCCCGCAGGTATTTGCCTGGCCGGCGTTCGGGCTGATGCTGGTGGCGATCGTGGTCGGGTTCTGCGTGGGCATCATCCCCTTCGTGTCGGTGCCGATGACGCTGGCGCTGATGCCGGGGTGACGGATTCTTCGCTGCGCTCTGAATGACAAAAGGGCGCTCTGAATGACAAAGGGGAGGTAACTTCGATGCCCGCAACAACTGCCGATCTCATCGGACCGGTGAACGGTGACGAGCCGGCCATCCGCCCTATTGCGCTGCCTAATGGAGCGCGGATGGCGTTCACTATCCAGGTCGCGCTCGAAGCCTGGGCCGAGAGCGACCCGCCGGATTGGACGGTGGTGTCGTCCCACCTATATGGCCCGCGGACGGGGATGGCGCGGCTCACGGAAACGATCGAGGAGCACGGCTTCAAGGCTTGCATCCACATCAGCGGGCTCCTGGCCGAGCGCTGGCCGGAGCTGGTAGCCGGGCTGCACCGCAACGGACACGAGATCGTGGGGCACGGCTGGGCCCAGGACCAGGCCATGGCGACCATGGACGAAGCGGCGGACCTGGCGGTGGTGCGCAAGTGCGCCGAAATCATCGAGCAGGTGACCGGTGTGCGGCCGGCAGGCTGGTCGAGCCACGGCTCTCGGCGGGGCGACTACACCGTGCTGAGCCTGCTGAAGGAGGGCTACTTCTACACCAGGGACTTCCGCGACGCCGATTTGCCGTACGTGGCGGCTCAGCTCGGCGAGCGCCGGCTGCTGGCCATGCCCCGAACCGACGAAATCAACGACCTGCCCATCAGCAGCCGCCACGGCCTGCCGCCGAGCGTGTACGTGGAGCTCTTCAAGCGCTCGTTCGATCAGCTGTACGCAGAGGGCGGCAAAGCGCCGACATGCATGACGTGCGTGACACACGCGTACGTTTCGGGCAAGCCGTGGCCATCGGCGAGTGTCTGAAGTACGTGAAGAGCCACGACAAGGTGTGGATGGCGACGGGGCGGGAGGTGGCGGAACACTACCTGGCACATCTGCCTTCGCTCGGCACGGTGACGGCGTAGCTTATGCCTCAATTCGACACGCTGGTCTATCACGGGCGAGTGATCGACGGCAGCGGCAGCCCGGAAACCGCCGGAGACGTGGGCATCAAGGACGGGCGGATCGCGGCCATCGGCCAGTTCGAGCCAAGCTCCGCCGAGCGGACCATCGATGCCCAGGGCTTGGTGGTCTGCCCCGGGTTCATCGACATGCACACCCACAGCGACATCACGGTGCTGATGGACGCCAAGTCCGAGAGCAAGGTCCGGCAGGGTGTGACGCTGGACGTGATTGGGGAAAGCTCCTCAGTCGCGCCGGTGATCGGGCCGGCGGCCGAGGAGTACCAGGCGGACCAGCGGTATCGCTTCGGCTTCGAGGTGGACTGGACCGACCTAGCCGGCTACTTCGACCGCTTCAGCCGCCAGGGCGCGGCCATCAACATCGCCTCGGGCGTGTCGCCACAGCAGATTCGGCTGGCGGTGATGGGCTTCGAGAAGCGAGCGGCGTCGCCGGCCGAGCTGACGGAGATGGAACGGCTCACGACTGAGGCGATGCAGCAGGGGGCGGTGTGTCTGACC
>DAIUFO010000391.1:0-2198 GCA_036844545.1 Chloroflexota bacterium | reverse complement strand
CAAGATCGTGGCCAGCCATGGCGGCTACTACGGCGTCCATCTGGGCACCGAAGGCTACGAGATGGACGAGGAGATCGAGAAGGCGCTGTATGTGGCGCGCGAAGCGCGCATCCCGGTACACATCTATCACATCAAAGTGCGCGGCCGGAGCAACCAGGGAAATATTGGATGGGTGATCGAGGCCATCGAGTCGGCCCGGCGCGAGGGGCTGGACGTCAGCGCCAACCAGTACCCCTACACGGCCATGCAGCACCCCTGGTCGCGGCTGATGCCGCGTTGGGTGCAGGACGCGCCGCGCAAGGAGATCGTGCCTCATTTCGCCGAGCGGAGCTTCCGCGACAAGGTGAAAGAGGACCCGGAGTTCAAGCAGTACGTCGACGAGCACGGCAGCTGGGAGGGGATCGTGGCCAGCGTGGTCCACAACCCGGCGCTCAAGCAGTATGAAGGCAAGCGGGCCAGCCAGATCGCCCAGATGCGCGGGCAGGAGGCCGACCCGGCCGAGGCCGTGTTCGACGTGGTGCTGGAGGAGGGCAACTTCCCGCACGGCGTGTTCCACAACATGGCCGAGGCCGACGTGCAGACGTTCATGCGCCAACCTTGGGTGTCGATCGGCTCGGACGGAACGGCGCTGAACCTGAACGCTCAGGGGCTGCCGCACCCGCGCAGTTTCGGCACGAACGTGCGCGTGCTCGGCAAATATGCGCGGGAGGAGCGCATCTTCTCGCTGGAAGAGGCCATCCGCAAGATGACGTCACTGCCGGCCAGCGTGCTGCGCCTGTCCGATCGCGGATTGCTGCGGCCGGGCTGCTGGGCCGACGTGGTGGTGTTCGATCCCGACAAGGTGGCGGACCGCGCCACCTTCGAGGCGCCTAAGCAGTATCCCATCGGCGTCGAGTACGTGCTGGTGAACGGCGAGCTGGTGGTCGGACGGGGGGAGCACACGGGGGCGCGGCCGGGACGGCCGATTTACGGGCCTGCCAAGCGGGGATGATTAAGGGCATCTCGCCGGGAGAAGCGGTGCGGCTGGGTCGTGTTGGGGCTCATCCGTCCACTTGAAGCCGACCCGGCCTGCCGCCAGGTCCGCCTCCGCGCGTGCTTCCATCTCTTCGAGCCTCGCATCGAGCTCGGGACCGGGCGGCGCATCCCCGAGGAACTTCAACTGGCGACCGGATTTCATGTCACTACAAGCTTAAGTTTCGGCGGATTCCTTCTTCCAGTCGTATTGGCCGAGGCCGGGGCGGTACTGCTTGGACTTGAACTGCTCGACGCCGGTTTTCCAGGTCTTGCCGGCTTTGAGGTCGAGCTCGGCGCTTTTTGCGGTGAGGAAGGCGCCGGCTTCTTCCCAGTTCATGTCGGTGATGTAGCGGTAGGCCTCTTTAGCCATCTTGAGGACGACGGGGTTCTTGGCCTTCAGACAGTCCGCCAGCTCGTTGACTTCGTCCCAGAGGCGATCGTGGGGGACGGTCATGGTCACGAACTTGACCTCGGCCGCCTTGTGGGCGTCGAAGGGCTTGCCGGTGAGGATGTAGTAGAGGGCGTCGCGCGGGTAGAAGAGCTCGTGCACGATCTTCGTACCATGGCCACCGGGCAGCTTACCGAAGTTGATCTCGGATAGGCCGAAGGTGGCTTTGTCGGAAGCGATGGCGAAGTCGCAGTTGGCCACAGTGGTAAAGGCGCCGCCGAAGCAGAAGCCGTTCACCGCGGCGATGGTCGGCTTGGGGAACAGGCGCAGCAGGTGCGAGCGCCAGGTCTCGGCCGCCTTGCGGGCCCTGGCGCGGGCGGCCGGATCCTCGTCGATGTCGTAGAAGTACTCCTTAAGGTCCTGGCCGGCGCAGAAGCTTTCGCCTGCGCCGGTCAGGACGAGCACGCGGCAGTCGTCGTCCTGCTCGAGAACGGTCAGCACGTCCACCATCTCCATGTGCATGCGCGGGTTCATGGCGTTGCGCCGCTCCGGGCGGTTGAAGGTGATGGTCGTGACCTGGTCTTTGGTGTCGACCAGGATGGTTTCGTAGTCCATGTAGGCTGCTAGCCTTTGGAGCCTGCTCGGTCGTAGTGGCCGAGACCGGGGCGGTAGGTCTTCTCGTCGAGGAACTGTTTCATGCCGGTCTCACGGCCGCGCTCGGGATCGGTGGCGCGCAGGGCTGTGCCCTTGGCGGCCATGTATTCCTCGGACTGGCTGAAGGTCATGTCCTTGCAGT
>DAIUFO010000390.1:0-3870 GCA_036844545.1 Chloroflexota bacterium | reverse complement strand
AAGCTGAAAACCACCAGCGACAGCACCACCTCGCGCCGCCGCCATTCGCTGACTAGATCCTTCCAAAGAAGGGCGCCGAGCTGCGTAAGGAAGCGAGGTTTAGGGTGAGGGTGGTCGGTGGCGCGGGCTTTCAGCCCGCGGACGGCCGGGACGGCCATCCCACCCTGACTGCCCTCATCCTGACCCTCTCCGACACCCGCCGTCCGCGTAGGACTGGGCGAGGGAAGTTTCACGCTCATGCGCTGAGCCGCCCGCCGCTGAGCGTGAGCGTCCGTCCGGCCACCGCCGCTGCCCAGGTCCGGTTGTGCGTGCTGAACACCACAGTTCGGTCGCCGGCGCGCAGCACATCCTCCAGCGCAGCCAGTCCTTCGGCATCCAGCCCGGTGTCGGGCTCGTCGAGCAGCAGCACGGCCGGATCGTGGAGCAGCGCTCGCGCGATGGCCAGGCGCTGCTGCTGGCCCCGGCTGAGCGCCGCTACCCGCGGACCAGTGCGAGCCGCCAGACCGAACCGCCGCAGCAATTCCGCGATGCGCTCCTCCAGGCCGCCCAGCCCGTACAGCCGGCCGTAGAAGCGCAGCTCCTCGGAGACGGTCAGCTCTGGATGAAGGTAGGTCTGGTGGGCCACGAGTCCGAGCTGTGCCCGCAGCCGCTGCGGCTGGCGCAGCGCGTCAAGGCCGGCGATCCGGAGCTGGCCGGCGGTCGGCTTGTCGAGCGTCGCCAGGATGCGCAGCAGCGTCGTCTTGCCGGCGCCATTCGCTCCCAGCAGGGCCACAGTTTCGCCCGCCGCAATGTCCAGCTCGAGCGCTCGCAGGGCTGACACGCGGCCGAATGTCTTGGTGAGGTTGTGCGCGGCGATCACGATGTGGAGGTGGCGCCGCGCAGCGCCGCCACCGCTTGCTCGATCTTCTCGTCGATCCGGCTCTCCTGCGCTTGAAGCTGCTTGAGGATGGTCACGGCTCGGCGCTTCGATTGCTCGCGCAGGGCCTGGTGGTCTTCTTCGGACAGGTTGCCCAGGTCACGATCGAAGTCCAGCTCGCGAATGTCGTCGATGGCCAGGTCGCGCTGGCTCATCAGCTCGCTCAGCTCGGCAGCGTCCGCCTGCACCGGCTTCTGCTCGCCCCGGACCAGGGGCCAGGCGGCGAAGGCCACGGCGGCGACCGTCGCCAGCAGCGCCAGCAAAGCGCCCACGCTAGCCTCGGGCCTCCAGCGCCCTGGCCAGCAGCCGCTCATCTTCGTCGCTGAGGGCTGGCTCGGGCGGCTGGGCCATCTCGAACGGCAACGGCCGGCTGGACCTCAGCACCGTGCCCAGGACGCCCAGCCCCGCCAGCAGACCGGCCACCGGCAGCAGCCAGACCAGCAAGTTTAGGCCGTGCTTTGGCGGCTGGGTCAGGATGGCCTCGCCGTAGCGGTCCACGAAGTACTGGACGATCTGATCGTGGCTCTGGCCCTGGGCCAGTTTGTCCCGGATCACCTGGCGCATTTGGCCGGCCAACGTGGCGTTCGAGTAGGCGACGGTGACGTTCTCGCACACGGGGCACTGCAGCTCGTTGGCGATCGCCAGCGCCTGGTCGTCGAGGCTCTGGCTGGCGGAGGTGTTGGTGTAACTCTGGGCGAAGGCGGCAACCGGAAGCACGAGCAGGAGGCCAACCGCCAAAACTACCCACGCAACCCGAAACTCGAAACTCGAAACTCGAAACTCGTTCATGCCGTCACCACGGCTGGCTCTTTGCGTCGGACAGCGAGCGCTGGTTTCGGGACGGCCGGGGCGCGACTCGTTTGCGAATGCGGCCAGGCCGTCACCACCGTGCCGATGACCACGATGATCGCCCCAAACCACAGCCAGGTCACCATCGGGTTCACGAACAGCAGCAACGTGGCGACGCTGTTGTCGGGCGTCCAATCGCTCAGGACCACGTACAAGTCCTCGAACGGCGTGCTGCGGATGACGATCTCGCTGGTCGGGTTCTTGTTGTCGCGCGCCCACACCGATTTGCCGGGATGGATGACGCTGCCGTCGGCCAGTGTAAGGCTGGCGAAGGTAGTTGTCTTCTCGGCGTCTTTGGCGGTTGCGAGGCCGTCGAAGGTCAGCCGGTAGTTGCCGATGGCTGCGGTCTGTCCCCTCTCGAGGCTGACCTGGCGCTGGAGCTGGTAGAACTGCGAGCCGACGATGGCCACCGCCACCACAACAAGCCCAACGTGAACCAAATAGCCGCCGTAGCGCCGGTTGTGGTGGACGAACAGATCGCCCAACGCCCCGAGCGTGCTCTTGCCGGTGACTCGCCGGCGCGCCAGTGTGCCCCGATAGAACTCGAACAGCAGCGTGGCGAACACGAACACGCAGGCTGTGTAGCCCAACAGCGCGCCCGGATTGTGGACGCCCAGCGCCAGCATCAACACCATCGCCATGGCCGTCATCGTCAGCGGCTTGAGGAAGTTGCGCACGAACAACCCGCGCGAGGCGCGGCGCCAGGGCAGCAGCGGGCCGATGCCCATGGTGACCATCAGCGCCAGGAAGATGGGCCCGTTGACCGCGCCGAAGAACGGCGGCCCCACCGTGATCTTCTCGCCGCGCACGGCCTCGGACAGGATCGGGAACACCGTTCCGCTGAAGACCGCCACGATGACAGCGATCAGCAGCCAGTTGTTGAACAGGAAGCTGGCTTCGCGCGAGGCCAGCGACTCGAACGTGCTGTCGCCTCGCAGGCGGGGCAGCCGCCACACCAGCAGGCCCACCGCAACGGCAATCGACAGCGCCAGCCAGCCGAAGAAGTAGGGCCCGATGCTGGACTGGGCAAAGGCGTGGACCGAGGTCAGCACGCCGCTGCGGACGACGAACGTGCCGAATATCGCCAGCGAGTAGGCCAGGACGATCAGCGTCAGGTTCCAGACCTTGAGCATCCCGCGCCGCTCCTGGACCATCACCGAGTGCAGGAAGGCCGTGCCTGCCAGCCAGGGCATGAAGGCGGCGTTCTCGACAGGGTCCCAGCCCCAGTAGCCGCCCCAGCCCAGCACGTGGTAGGCCCACCACGCGCCCAGGACCAGGCCGGTGCCTTGGATGCAGAAGGCCGCCAGCGTCCAGCGGCGGATCGATCGCAGCCAGTGGAAGTCCAGCCGGCCCGAGATCAGCGCCGCCAGCGCGAAGGCGAAGGGGATGGACCAGCTCATGTAGCCCATCAGCATCATGGGCGGGTGAATGAGCATGCCCTTGTCCTGCAGCACCGGGTTCAAACCATTGCCGTTATCGACGTGGAAGTTCAGCGTGGCGAACGGGCTCTGGATGAAGGCCAGCAGGAACAGGAAGAAGGCCTCCATGGCGCACAGCACGCCAACGACGTACGGCATCAGCTGGCGGTTGCCCTTCCAGCTCAGCCACACGGTCAGCGCCGAGAAGATCGCCAGCGTCCAGCACCAGTACAGCAGCGATCCCTGCTGGCCGCTGTAGAAGGCGGCGATGACGTACACCGGCGGCATCTCGCGGCTGGAGTGCTCGGCCACATAGGCCAGCTCGTAGTTGTGGCTCAGAAAGCCGGCGATCAGCGTCAAGCTCGCCAGCGTCACCAGGCCGAACATGGCCAGCAGCGCATTCCGCGCGCTGAGCACCAGCTCGCCCAGCCGCTGCCTGATGCCGACGATGGCCGCGATCAGCCCATAGCAGGCCAGCACGAAGGCCGAAACGAGGGAGATGGAACCTAAAGCCGCCATGTCGCCTTTTTTGCTTGCGCGACAAACGGCCCTGTCACGACCGTGCCTGGATGGAGTCCTCGTACCGCGACGGACACTGCGCCAGCAGGTTGTCCGCTTGGAAGGTGCCGTCGGCGGCGTACTTGCCCTCCACCACCACCTGGACGCCGGGCCCGAAGATGTCCGGCA
>DAIUFO010000389.1:2883-3870 GCA_036844545.1 Chloroflexota bacterium | reverse complement strand
TGTGCTCGTCGACGCCGGTCCGACCGCTGAGTTCATTTTGCGACAGCCTGCAAGGAGACATATACAGATGGCCAACCTCGCGGGCGTGGGCACGCCTGTCAGCTATGACGACGACAACCCCATCTCGAATTGGGTGGACGCTCTGCGCAAGTCACGCGACACGATCAAGCGCGAGCCCAAGGACGACCAGGAGCGCAAGCTGCTGGCACGCTGGCTGGCCTACCGCGGCCGGGACGAACTGGAGGTCATTGTCGGCGCGGGCTGCTACGCCTACTCGCACTTCGCCGGCGAGCTGGATTCCGAGTGGCGGCTGCTGTTGGCCGACCACATCCGCACCGAGGCCGGGCATGGCTGGGGCTACATCCAGCAGGGCAACGCCCTCGACCCCTCGTACGACCACGCGGCGCCCGATCCGGAGTTCGTCGAAGAGCATGGCTTGCGGCCGCGCACGGAGCACTGGAAGCTCCAGACGAGGGACTTCCTGAGCTACATGATCGCCGGCAACAACTGGCCATACGGCCATTGCACCGCGGCCACCATCCAGAGCATCAAGATCACCACGCCCAAGGTGCTGGACTTCGAGGAGCGCGTGGTGCACGCCGAGGAGCGCGGGCATCACGCTGCTGCCCTCCAAAAGCTGCACGACTACGTCTGGTCGCTGGTCGAGAGCTACGGCTTCGAGTACGTGCGTAAGCGCGTGGCCGAGATCGACGCCCAGTCGCTCAACTGCCGCTCCCGGGCGGTGTTCGATCCGCCACGCCGCGAGTTCCTGCGCAAGTACTTCGACGTGCCGCTGGACAACGTCACGAAGTTCTTCGAGTGGCGCCGCTATCTGTACCTGAACGTCCTGGGCTGGGAGCCCGAGCCGGTGACGATTGGTACCTGGCCGACCGAGGTGCCCCTACCCGCCGCCGCGTGAACCCTGCATCCCCTCTCCCGGTCCTACGCGGACGGCGAAAGCGGCGGGAGAGGGCCACCCCTCAGTCC
>DAIUFO010000389.1:0-2873 GCA_036844545.1 Chloroflexota bacterium | reverse complement strand
GCGTAGGACCGGGAGAGGGCTAGGGTGAGGGAGCTTGGCGTCTGCGTCGCCGTCGCCTTCCTTGCCGCCCGCGGCGGAGCCGCGCCGGCAGCATCCCGCGTCCCGGTGACCTCGGCGGGGCCGGCGACCGCCGCCACACGCCTGGCCGCGAGCCAGAATGTGCTGGGCAACGCCCCTGTCTGGATGACCCAGCAGGCCAACCTGTTCGCCCAGAACGGCCTGAACGCCGAGATGCAAAGCATCAATGCCAGCAACGGCATCAAAGAGCTGGTGGCCGGCCACATCGATGCCTTCATCGGGGGCAGCCCCGAGGCCATCGCGGCCAGAGCCGCTGGCTCGCCGGTGACCATCGTAGGCGTCTTCCAGAACCACTACGACATGGGTCATGACTGTGCCCCAGGACGTCTCCTCGATCGACCAGCTGAAGGGCAAGACCGTAGGCGTCATCACCAAGCCTTCGGTGAATGGCGTAGCCACCGTGGCGGCCATGAAGAAATACGGCTACCAAGCGGACAAGGACTACCAGATCGTCGAGGCCGGCTCAGGCAGCGCCTACCAGGCGCTGGCGGCGTTATTGCAATCGCGCCAGGTAGTCGGGGCCGCGCTCCAACCCGACTTCGCGCGCAAGATGTCGGCCGGCGGCGAGTTCCACGTGCTGTTCGACCTGGCCAAGCAGCCCGACCTGATCACTGCCGGCTCGACGCTGACCTTCCAGAGCAGTTACGTCCGGCAGCACCCGGCTGAGGTGCAGAAGACGATCGATTCTCTGTTGCGGGCCCAGCGCTACTTCCGCGATCACCGGGACGAGGCACAGGCGCTGATGCGCCAGACCTTCAAGGTCACGGATCAGATAGACCTGGACCTGGGCTTCGACCGGCTGGTCGAGCTCATGGCCAAAGACCCCACTCCGCGAGCCGAGCTCTACCCGGACCTGATCGCCGCCATCGGCCAGATCCAACCGGACGTGAAGTCACTCGATCTCGCCAGCCTGCTGGACACGCGCTTCGCACAGGACGCCCTCAAACGCGGCCTGACCGGCTGACCCGCGCGGCGCCACAGGCGCTGCAGCTGCGACGCTGGCGCGGCGCGAGTGGCTGGGCCGCGGTCGTCGAGCTCAGCCAGCTGCCCAACCGCGTTCCGGCCGAAGTCGACGTGGGCGGACACCCGGTTGTGCTCGTCCGGTTGGAGGACGAGGTCTTCGCCGTCGATGGCCGCTGCCCGCACCGCGGCGGGCCTATGGCCGAAGCCAAGCTGGAGGGCTGCGCCCTCCGCTGCGCGTGGCACGGTTTCAAGTACGACGTCCGCACCGGCGAACAAGTCTGGCCCCGCGGCTGGGATCCCGCCCCCGCCTACAGCGCCCGCATCCGAAACGGCTCAGTCGAGCTGCTGGTGGAGAAGCTCCCACCCTGAGCGCGCGGCCGCCTCATGGCCGAGGGGAGCTCAGCCTTGGAGCTCCGCCACCTTGTCCTTCGTCATGCCCACCCACTGGCCCTTGTGGCTGCCCAGCTTGATGCGATCGATCTGCTGCTGGGTGCGGTCCCAGAACTGGCCCGTGCCTTTGTAGGTGTCCAGCAGCTTTTGGCTGTAGCTGCTGCCGTTCTTGACCACTTCATACACGTACGTGTTCTGGACCACGTTGTTGAACTGGTCGAGCTTGATCGGGCCCTTGACGGTGTCGACCTCGAGACTGTGGAGCGCCTGGCCGAAAGCCTGCTTGTCTTCGACATTGCCGTTGGCGGCTTTGATGGCAGCGACGGTGGCCTCCATGTTGGCATAGCCCTGGGCGAACTGGCCTGAGATCAGCCGGCCCGGATACTTGTCGTGGAAAGCCTTGAGGAAAGCCTGGTTGACGGGCGAGTCGAAGCCTTCGGAGTAGACGTAGGCGGAGGTGATGCCCAACACTTTGTCGTGCAGGGTGCCGATGTTGGGGCCGTTCGTGACCTGGCCATAGACATCCAGCACCGGCAGCTTCTTGCTGGCGTAGGTGCTGTACTGGTCGCCGAAGTGGAGGCTGTCCGCGCCGGGGCCGAAGAAGACGAGCATGTCCGCCTCCGGACTGAGCTGGGCCAGAAACGGGCCGTAGTCGGTCGTGCCCATGGCCGGATGCGTCTCCTGGACAATTGAACCGCCACGGCTGATGAAGGCACTGGCGAAGGCGTCGCTGGTCTCGGTGCCGCCGCCGTAGTCGGAGCTCATCAGGATGACCTTCTTGTGGCCGTTCTTGAAGGCCCAGTCCGCGGCGGCGTCCACGGTGGCCGTGCTGGTCTGAGTGAAGCGCGCCAGCAGCGGGCTCTGGTACTTGGGATCGGTGGTCAGGTACTGGGCGCCGCAGTTGATACTGACCATCAGCGGCTCCTGCGCCTGCTTGGCGTACTCGGCCACCGCGTAGCAGGAAGGCGTGGTGCTGAGGCCCATCAGCATCTGGGCGTGGTCGCTCTCAACCGCCTGCTTGGCTTTGGTGAGCGCCACGTCGGCCTTGCCCTGGTCGTCGAGGAAGGTCGGCTCGATCTTGCGGCCGGCTACGGTGTTGTTGATCGACGCCAGGTAGAGGTTCAGGCCGTCTCGGTGCTCGGTGCCGTTGATCGAATCGGAGCCGGTCATGGGACCGATGACGCCGATCTTGATGCTGCCTGTGGGCGCGGCGCCGGCCGAGGCTGCCGGTTTGGCGCTGGCCGAAACGGCTGGCTTGGCGGCGGCGCTGGCCGCGGCCGCGCTTGAAGCCACGCTGGCGGCAGGCTTTGGCGCGCTGGCGGCTGGGCTGCTAACGGGAGGCGAGGAGGTGCTGACCGAGGCGCTGCCCCCACAAGCGGCCAACAAGATAGAGGACACCGCGATGGTCATGAGCTTCTTCATGCTTCGCATTATCGCCCCAG
>DAIUFO010000388.1:0-3872 GCA_036844545.1 Chloroflexota bacterium | reverse complement strand
CACCATAACTTCGGCCATGGCCATCATCGGCGACGTGGTGTCGCCGCGGGAGCGCGGCCGCTACCAGGGCTACAACGCCAGCATCTTTGGTCTGGCCAGCATCGGCGGGCCGCTGCTGGGCGGCTTTTTCGTCGATCACCTCGGCTGGCGCTGGGTGTTCTACATCAACTTGCCGATCGGCATCGCCGGCTTGATCATGGCCAGCCTGGTGTTGCGCGTGCAGTCGCAGCGCAAGGAGCACGCGATCGACTACCTGGGCGCAGCGTTGATGGTGGCAGCCGTCACCAGCCTGCTGCTGCTCACGACATGGGGCGGCACGCAGTACGCCTGGACCTCGCCGATTATCGCTGGCCTGGCCCTGAGCGCGCTGGTGTGCGGCGGGCTGTTCGTGTGGCACGAGCGGCGAGCCGTCGAGCCCATTTTGCCGCCGGAGCTGTTCCGGAGATCGATATTCCGGATATCCACCACGTGCACGCTGCTGCTGGGCTTCCTCATGTTCGACGCGACGATCTTCCTGCCCGTCTTCCTGCAGCTCGTCGCGGGCGTGAGCGCCACCAACTCGGGCGTGCTGCTCATGCCGCTGATGCTGGGCATGGTCTGCACCTCGATTGGCGGGGGCCGGTTCATCAGCGTCACCGGCCGTTACAAAATTCTGCCCATCGCCGGCTTCAGTCTGTGCACCCTGGCCTATGTGCTGATGTCCACCATGACCGCCAAGACGAGCCAGCTCCAGGTCAGCGCCTACATGGTCCTGCTGGGCCTGGGCATTGGCCTGATCCCGCAAGTGCTCACCACCTCGACGCAGAACGACGTGCCGCGGGGCCACCTGGGCGCGGCGACCTCCGGCTTGCAGTTCTTCCGGTCGATGGGCGCCTCGTTGGGTGTGGCCCTGCTGGGGGCGGTTCTCAGCAGCCGGCTGGCCTACTGGCTGCCGCGACTGCTGCCCCCCGGCGCGGGCGTGAACGGCATCAATCCAGCCGACATTCAGGGCAGCCCCGGCCAGCTGGCCACGCTGCCGCCGGCGGTACACGCCGCGGTGGTCGAGACCTTCGCCCGTTCGCTCCATTGGGTATTCGTGGCCGCCGTCCCGATCGCGGTGCTGGGGCTGATCCTGGTGCTGTTCCTGGAGGAGAAGCCACTGCGGAAGACGGCCTGGATCTCGGCGCCGGCCGAGCCGGCCGCTGCCGCCGTGTAGGCGTTCCCACTCCCCCGCCGGGTTCCCTCGCCCGCCGCGGCGGGCGAGGGAATACAGGGAATACAATCGCCGGAATGAGGAACGGCTTGATCATCATCGACGCCGACGGACACATCATCGACGACGAGGCGATGTACCGCCAGCGCATGCCCGAGCAGTACCGCCTGCGTCGCGGCGGCTTCTACCCCAGCGATGGCTTCGACCGCGGCCAGAACGACACCCTGAACTGGCGCCCCAACAGCGTCGAGAAAAACCTGGCCGACAACGACCTGGAGGGCATCGACCTGCAGGTCTACTACCCCACCGGCGGCCTGGGCTTGGCATGGATCCGCGAGCCGGAATATGCCAGCGCGCTGGCCCGCACCTACAACGATTGGGTGCATGGCTGGTGCCAGGCCAGTCCCAAGCGCCTGAAGGCAGTGGCCATCGTGTCGCTCTACGCCGACGTCAAAGCGGCCATCGAAGAGATGAGCCGCGCCGTTGGCCAGCTGGGCGCCGTCGGTGTCATGGTCCATGCCTTCGACCATGCCCGCAACGTCGGCCATCGCGACTTCTGGCCGTTCTATGAGGAATGCGCCCGCCAGGGTGTGGCCGTCGGTTTCCATGGCCATGGCAGCACCGAGATGAACGGGGCAGCGCACTTCGACTCCTTCCTGGGCGTCCACACCTGGTCCCACGCGCCGGATCAGCTCGTATCCTGCACGGCCGTGATGTACAGCGGCATCCTGGAGAAATTCCAGGACCTGCGGGTGGCCTTCCTCGAGGCCGGCTGCGGCTGGGTGCCGTTTTGGATGGAACACATGGACGAGGAGTGGGAGAAGCGCAAGTTCGACGCACCGCTGCTGACCGCGCCGCCCTCGGAGTACATGGCCAACGGGCGGGTGTGGGTGGCCTGCGAGCCCGAGGAGAAGACTCTGCCCTACGTTTCCCAATGGATCGGTGAGGACCACATCCTGTACGCCTCTGACTACCCCCACTGGGACGGCGGCTTCCCCCATTCGGTGGAGACGCTGGCCGGCCGCACAGATATCTCGGAAAGCTTCAAGCGCAAGATCTTCTTCGATAACCCGCAAGCCTTCTACGGCTTCAAGGTCAACCCCGCGGACTACGGTCCTACGCGGACGGCGAGTGCCACGGCGATTGCATGAGCACGGCATGTTCCTCTCCCATCGCAGCCTGCAGCCGGCGTTCTTATCGCCGGCTCACCTGATTCGGGGGCTGCTTTCAGGTTTGGCGGCCAAACTTGGGAGTATTAAGCTCCGCTGAGCGCGCATCCCGCGGGGCAACACTCCTGAGGAGAATGTTCGTGACGCCAGGGACGGCATCTACCGCGACGGCGGCCAGCAGTCGATGCTGGCCCTGAGCAAGACCGCCATCGGCTACACCGGCGCGCTGACGCTTGGCGTCAAAGTCTGAGCATCCGCTTTTGTCATGCCGAGCGTCGAGCGAGGCATCCGTCGCCGCGGGTGCGGATTCCGCGCTTCGCTCGGAATGACAAAGGGGCTTCCTTAGGCGCAGCCAGTAGCGCCGGCGGCGCCGCACGCGCAGGGGATGCCGTCGGTCACCCGGCCGGCTTCGTCCGAGTGCTCCAGCACGGTGTATATCTCCCACGGCGCCGCGTCCGGATCGCTGACCCACACCTTGTCCTGCACGGCGTAGCAGCAAGCGATGCCGTCCTCGTTCAGGACCTGCAGGCCGTCCGCCTGGAGCCGGTCGTGGGCCTCCACCACCGCCTCCTGGCTGAACACCTCGACGCCCAGGTGGTTGAGCCGGGCCGCGGCGCCGGGGTTCTCGATCAGCACCAGCTTCAGCGGCGGATCGCTGATGGCGAAGTTGGCGTAGCCGGGCTTGCGCTTCGCCGGCTGCGTCTGAAACAGCTTGCTGTAAAACGCGACCGCCTGGTCGACGTCGCTCACATTGAGCGCAAGTTGAACTCGGGAAGACATGTCTTAACCTCCTCAGAAGACTCCTTGTGTAGCGGGTAGAGCAGCCGCACGGCGGCGAGGCCGAGGCCGCCGCCGGCGAGCTGCATGAGGATGAACAGAGGAGCGTTGGCCGGCGCGATCCCGGCAAACGTATCCGACAGCGTGCGCGCCAGCGTCACGGCCGGGTTGGCGAAGCTCGTCGAGCTGGTGAACCAGTACGCGCCGGTGATGTAGGCGCCCACCGCGAATGGTGCAAGCGCCGGCCGGCCTGAATGTGCCACGCCGTAGACGACGACCAGCAACCCGAACGTCGCCACCACCTCGCCCAGCCACAGCCCCGAGCCGGCCCGCTGGTGCGATGACATCGACACCGCCGGCAGGCCGAACATCAGGTTGGCGATAACCGTCCCGAATGCGCCACCGCACACCTGCGCCGCGACGTAGACGGGCACCTCCCGCCAGGGCGTGCCGCCCAGCATGCCGTCCGCAAGCGTCACGACAGGGTTCATGTGCGCGCCCGACACCGGGCCGAGGGCCAGGATGATCGCCACCAGCGCCGCCCCGGTGACCACGGCATTCTCCAGCAGCTCCAGCCCGACGTCGGCCGGCGACAGCCGCTGCGCCGCGATCCCGGAGCCGACCACCGCGATCAGCAGCATGGCTGTGGCGATGAACTCGGCCGCGGCGTGCCGCGGCGAATCTGTTCCTCTCCCACCGGTCCTACGCGGACGGCGAGCGGAGAGGCTAGGTGA
>DAIUFO010000387.1:0-3884 GCA_036844545.1 Chloroflexota bacterium | reverse complement strand
TCACTATTCTCATTCCTTTTCTCCTGGGCTTCTTTCCTTTGACCTCACTCTGACGTAATGCGACGGGTCCTTCAGGGACTTTGGTCCCTTTCGCGGGCAAAGGAACCTAAGTTCCCAAAAGGTGCCGCGCCGGGCGCTAGCGTGAGACTTGAACTGAATCGGAGGTATGGAAATGAACGAACACAACACCGTGGTTGTGGATGTGCGTGAGGATCTGCGAGCAGGCCGCGAACCCTTCCAGCGCATCATGCTGGCCGCCAACGCGCTCGAGCCAGATCAGGACATGGAGGTGTGGGCCTTGTTCGAGCCCAAGCCCCTGTTTACCGTGATGGCCGGGATGGGCTTCGAGCACGAGGCGGAGGCGCAACCCAATGGCGATTGGCGGGTGCGCTTCTTCCGGCCGGCTGCCTCCCGAGCGTAAGCTGCCATGAGCCCGCCAGTGGTCGTCGTAACCACACCCGCTGCGCCGCCACAACAGGCGGGACTGGCTGGTGCCCCGCTGTTGTCGGGGCTCACCACGTCACGCGCCGCCGCCCTGGATCTGCCGCTGCGCTACATGGTGGCCGGCCTCGTGTTCGCGGTGCTGGCTTTCGGCTTCGCCCTGGCGTACGCACCGGCGTTTCTGGACGGCGTGTTCCTGACCCCGCACCTGCTGGTGGTCACCCACCTGACGGCTCTGGGCTGGCTGACCATGATCGCCATGGGCGCGCTGTACCAGTTCGTACCGGTGGTGCTGGACGTGCCGATCTTCAGCGAGCGCCTTGGTAAGCTGCAGTTCTATCTGTACCTGGCCGGCGTGCTGGGGCTGACCTATGAGATGGGCTCGGGTCAGCTGCAGACGGTCGCCTGGCCGGCCGCGTTGCTGGTGCTGGCCATCGGCGTCTTCCTCTACAACATGGGCCGCACCCTTCGGCGGGTAGAGCGCTGGTCCCTGACCGGCTGGTACATCCTGGCCGCGCTCACCTCCCTGGGCCTGGTGGTGCTGGCCGGCTTCGCGCTGGCGCTCAACCTCATCCTTCGTTTCCTGCCACTGAGCCAGCTGGCGTTCGTGGAGGCGCACGCCCATCTAGCGGCGCTGGGCTGGCTGGGCATGCTGGTCATCGGCGTGTCGTACAAGCTGACCCCGATGTTCGCGCTCTCGCATCCGTTCGACGAGTGGCGGCTGGGCAAACCGATGTTCATCCTGCTGACCACCGCGGTCGTGGGGTTGTTCCTGAGCTTGCTGCTGCGGCTGGGCACGCTGCCCTTGATGGCCTGCGTGCTCGCAGCCGCGGCCGCCGCGGGCCTGTACGCCTGGGACTACGCCACTATGCTGCGCGTGCGGCGCCGCCGGCCCATCGACCTGACCCAGCAGCACAACATCGCCGGCGTTTGCGGCCTGCTGCTGGCGACGCTGCTTGGGCTGGCATTGGTGCTGACGCCGGCCGGTGAGCCGGTCCACGCCCGGCTGCAACTGGCCTACGCGGTCGTCGCCTTAGCCGGCTGGCTAGGGCTGACTACGCTGGGGCAGCTGTACAAGATCGTGCCCTTCCTGGTGTGGACGCATCGCTTCGCACCCAGGATGGGCAAGGAGAGGGTACCGCTGCTTAAGGACTTATACCCGCTGCCGCTGGCCATGGCGGGTTTCGTGGCGCTGCTCGCCGGGCTCGTCTCGGCAACGGTCGGCATCCTGGCCGGCTGGCTGCCACTGGTGCAGGTCGGTTTCGGGCTGTGCCTGGCCGGCACCGTGGTTGCGGCCATAAATCTCATTCGGGTGGTGTTTCGATGATTGACCAGGACGCGCTGCTGGGAGCGCTCAAGAATGTCTACGATCCGGAGCTCGGAGTAAACGTGGTCGACCTCGGGCTGATCTACGACATCGAGCAAAACGACGGGAACATCAAGGTCGATATGACCGTGACCACGCCTGGCTGCCCGCTGCACGAGAGCATGCTGCAGGGCGTGGGTGACGCGCTGAGCATCTTCCCCGGCGTGAAACGCGTGGAGGTGCGGCTGGTGTGGGAGCCGCTGTGGACGCCCGACCGCATCTCCGCCGAAGGCCGGCAAGCACTGGGATGGGTGGCCTGATGCCGGCTGGCATCGTCCCCCGGCGGCGCCACGAACCGTACCAGTACTACCTGAAGGCCAGCCTGCTCGTGGCCATCACCATCGGCTGGCTGCTGGGGGCCATAGAGCTGACGGCCATCACCTTCCACAGCGCGTTCCAGTCGTTGGCGTCGCGCCTGATTTCACCGGCGCTGTTCCAGGTGCACGGGCAGAGCCAGATCATCGGCTGGGTTGGGCTGTTCATCATGGGCATCTCGTACCAGGTGATTCCCCGGCAGCGGCGGGTGGCGATTCATACGCCAGTGCTGGCGTATGTGGTCCTGACCCTGATGCTGAGCGGCATAGCGCTGCGGGCCATTTCGCAGCCACTGGCGGCGGGCTCGAGGCTGTTCGGCGGACTGACCGTACTCTCGGCGCTGCTGGAGTTGGCCGGGGTTGGGCTGTTCATGGGCGGAATCATCAAGGGCCGAGTCATGGCCGACAGCATCCAGGGGCCGGAGCGCTTCAGCCGCGCAGCGCTGCAGTGGTTTTCGGTGGCTCTGCTGCTGAACCTTGGGACGACCGTCTACCTGGCCGTCCACGGCAGCTCGGTCGTGCCCGACTGGCTGGACCGGGCGCTGATCATCGTGGAGTTGTTCGGCTTCGTCATGTCGATGATCTTCGGCGTCAACGCTCGCAACCTGCCGCTGTTCATGCGGGTCAAGCCAGCCTCCTCGGAGGCGCTGACGCCGGTGCTGCGGCTGCTGCCAGTCGCGGTGATTCTGTGCGCCGCGGGCCAAGCCGTTGCCGAGGTGTCCACCGTTCCGGGTCGCGCGCTGATAGCGCTGGGCTGGGCCGGCTTGCTGGCTTGCGCCGCGCTGTACGTGAACGCCGTTGGACTGCTCCGGCCGCGCACGCGCCAGATCCTGACGGCGGGCGAATCCGGCTGGTACGAAGCCTACGTGCTGGCCGCCTACTTCTGGCTGGCCATCGGCTTGGGTCTGGAGTTGGTCACAGCCATCGTCCAGCTCCTAGGAAGTGCCCTCCCAGCAGACGACCTGTTCCTAGCTGGCCTTCATGCCATCACCGTCGGCTTCATCTCGATGATGATCATGGGCATGGGCACCCGCATCGTGCCGGCCTTTGCTGCCACGCGGCTGTACAGCCGCTCCCTGCTGATCGCCGCCTGGGCCTGTCTGATGGCCGGAACCATCCTGCGGGTTCCTTCGCAGGTGCTGTACACCGCGGTTGGCGGCCCGTTCGTGCCGCTGCTCGGCCTGTCCGGCGTCATCCAGTTGTTGGGCCTAATGCTGTTCGGCTGGAACCTGTGGAGGACGCTGGCTACCAGCGCCACCAAGCCCAACGCGACGGCGGCGCGGCCGGTCGTTTCTGTTGGGGCAGCGATCCCCCCACGTCAACAGGAGTTCGTTCATGACTGAACCGCAGCCCTTCCTGGGTCACTACACGGACCTGGTTGCCTTCCGGAGCGAGCACTTCAACCCCATCGGGCTGGCCGAAAGCGCACGAGTCAAGCTGGTGCTGGTCTGCCTCGAGCCGGGTCAGTCGATTCCCGCCCATGAACCGAGCGTCGACATGGCGCTGGTGGTTATCGAGGGCGAGGGCGCCCTGGTGAGCGGAAAGCGCGAGGAGCCAATCCGGGCGGGGAGCATCGGCTTCGTGCCGGCCGGAATGAAGCGTGGCGTGAAGGCGACCACGCGGCTCATTGCCTTGCATACCGTCAGCCCGCCGCCGACTGCTCAGGACCACGCGCAGGTAGCTGCTCAGCTGAACCCTTCCTGATGGAGCGCCACTAAGAGGAGAGCGACGAAAACTGGTCGACTCCTGGGATTGCCCTGCGA
>DAIUFO010000386.1:0-3904 GCA_036844545.1 Chloroflexota bacterium | reverse complement strand
CCCTGAGAACGACGGCCATCAGGTCGTGACGGGAACGTGCGACATCTGAAAATCGAGTAACAGGCTCCGGCCATCGACCCGCGCGCGGTCGCGGCCGACCCCAATTCATTTGTCGACCTCACCTTCGTCCGCGAACTGGACAGCTCCGGCTTTATCGACGCGCTGCACCGCTGAGAAGAGCTGCTTCCCGCCCTATTGAGCAAGCTGGCGCAGAGCTCAAGCGATGTACTTTCAAGAGAGGAATACGTTTCGCGCAAACGAGACTTGTTTGGAACATTGAGGTCGACTAGAGTCAAGTTAGGAGCCGATGTGACCCCAACCACAGAACAGACTGAGCAACTCCCGCGCATGGAGCGCGTCAATGCCTACTCGCAGTACCAGCAAGGCGAGGGCGTGCCCGTCTATCGCGGCTTTGCCGTCGAAGACCTGCGCACTGTCGAGCTTGCACCCTGGGCGCGGAAAGGCGCCAGCGGCGCGTTCATCAACCTGGACGGTACCGGCGGAACAAACGACGCCTACGTGCTCGAGATCCCTCCGCGCGGCCAGACCAATGTCCAGCGCCATATCTACGAGGAGATGGTGTACGTCCTCGAGGGCAACGGCTCGACCTCAGTGTGGTACGACGAAAAACGCAAAGTGACCTTCGAGTGGGGCAAGGGGAGCCTTTTCGCCATACCTCTCAATGCCAAGTACCAGCATTTCAACGGCAGTGGCAGCCAGCCGGCTCGCTACCTGGCCGTCACCGACGCGCCGACGGTCATCAGCCTGTTCCACAACCTGAAGTTCGTGTTCGAGAACCCGTTCACCTTCGACGACCGGTTCGGTGGCGAGAACAACTACTTCAGCGGCGAGGCCAAGGTCTATCAGCGGCGCGTACTGGAGACGAACTTCGTGCCCGATGCGAATAACATGGAGCTCTTCAGCTGGGCGGAGCGCGGCGCCGGCGGCAGGATCACCCTCTTCGAGCTGGCCCACAACACCATGGCCGCGCACATCTCGGAATTTCCGGTGGGCACCTACAAGAAGGCTCACCGGCACGGGCCGGGAGCGCATGTGATCATCCTGAACGGCCAAGGCTATTCACTGCTGTGGCCCGAGCACGCGGACATGAAAGAAGTCTCATGGCGTCCCGGCACGATGGTGGTGCCGCCTGAGAACTGGTTCCACCAGCATTTCAACAGCGGGGCGCAGCCGACGCGCTACCTGGCGCTGCGCTGGGGCAGCAAGCGTTACGACGTGGGCGGAGCGTTCAGCAGCGATACCCTCAGGGCGGATGTCAGCGTCAAGGAAGGCGGGCTGCAGATTGAGTACGAAGACGAGGACAAGAACATCCACCGCGTCTTCGAGGATCACCTGAGCCAGGCGGGGGCGACGTGCCACATGAAATCCATGATTCCGTGGTGCACCGGACCTGAGGCAGCGTAAGATTCCCGCTGCTATGGCGACGACGCGAACCATCCGCCTGCGGGTGAACGGCGTTGAACACGAGCGTGCCATCGACGTGCGCAAGACGCTGGTGGACTTCCTGCGCGACGAGTGCGATCTGACCGGCACCCACGTGGGCTGCGAGCACGGCGTGTGCGGCGCCTGCAACATCCTGATGGATGGCGAAGCGGTGCGGTCGTGCATCATGCTGGCCGTGCAAGCCGAAGGCGCCGAGCTCATGACTGTCGAAGGCCTGGCCAGTCCGGAAGGCGAGCTGCATCCCATCCAGCAGGCCTACCGTGACGAGCATGGCCTGCAATGCGGCTTCTGCACGCCGGGCTTCCTGATGAGCACGTATGAGCTGCTGCAGAAGAACGCCAGCCCGACGCTGGAGGAGATCAAGGACTGGCTGTCAGGCAACCTGTGCCGCTGCACCGGCTACCAGGACATCATCGAATCGGTCCAGCTGGCGGCCGCGCGACTGCGGGGCGAAAATCCCACGCCGACCTGCCAGCTCGAAGCCCAGATGGTGACGGGTCAGACGTAGACGGCTTCGGGCATGTCGCAGCGCAGGCCGTTCCGCGCCAGGGCTTCTACGTACGAATTACGTATGGCTGGATCCTCGTCCTCATACTCGATGAGCGTGCCGCCATCACGGATGCTGATGGCCGTCCCGGCCTCGCTCCTTTTGGCGGCCAGGTGGAAGCCCACCGGATGGTGATGGCTGCCAAACCGCAGCGCCAGCTGGCGTGCCGGCTCGTTGCCGGTGTTGAAATGCTGATGGAACCAGCCCTGCGGCGGGCTGTAGACGCTGCCTAAGCCCCAATCCACCTTCACTACATGGTCGCCGTGGCCGGCTTCGTATGGCCTCGGACCGAGCTCGCTCGGCCACATGATTACGTAGCCTTCCGAACGCAGGCCCAGCAGGATCGCGCCCGCGGCGTGATAGTGCGCCTTGTGGTAGCGGCCAACCGGCCATTCGGCGATGTGGCCGATCAAGCTGTTGCCGGAAATCTCGAAGCCGGTGATCTTGCCGCCGGCCGACTTGTATTCGGCTGCGCCAAGCTTCACCGCGGATACGTCGGCGATGAAGTTGGTTTCCCAGTTGGTGTAGCCCCAGGATGACGTGGTTTGCTTGTCGCCTTCCTGGAAGTAGCCGGCTTCGCCATTGAACCTGTTCGTGAACTGATAGGGCGATCCGAACACGAACTCGGGATCGCGGTACAGGTCGAAGGCCAGCGGGGCATCGGTCAAGGCCAGGAGCAGAGCCGGCTCGGAGCTGCCGTTGTAGAGCTGATGCCAGGCGTTGAGGGGCGGTGAGAACAGGCTGCCTTCGCCCCATTCGAACGACTGCTTCGGCTGGCCTTCCTGCCACATCTGCGTGGACCCTCGGCCGCAAAGCACATACATCACCTCCTGGTAGAGGTGGCGCTCAGCGTTGAGGAAGCCGCCAGGCGGGATCTCGGCCACATACGCCGGTGACGCCCTGCATACCCTCCATATGGATGTAGGCTCCTTTGCCGCCGGTCCGTTGCCACGGTCCGCGCGGAACTTGCGTGACGTCGGCGATGCCGTAGCCTTCACTCACCGGGATGCCCTCTCGGTCGAGCCACAGCTCGTAACCCGTTTTGGCTTCAGATCGTCTTGCCATTGTGTTCCTTATTCGCCTCGTCTTATTTGGGCCAGACGGTGTCCAGGTAGGCGACGATGTCGTTCTTCTGCTTTACCAGCTCCTCGCTGCTGTTGTCCTGGTACTCCACTCCCTCCTTGGGGACGAGGTAGTCGGCCACCTTCTCGTGCGGCACGTCGCGCCGATAGCTGGGGACGCCGGCTGCATTGACCCAGGCGGTCTGGCCCTCTTTCGACAATAAGTAGTCCAGGTACAGCTTGGTCGCGTTAGGGTGCGGAGGCTCCTTGAAGACCACCAACGTGCCATTGCCCGAGGTAGTGTAGGCGCCTTCGGCCAGCTGGTTGCTGGAGACCTGTTTGATGGGCAGCCCCTTGGACAGGAACTCGTTGGTCAGTACGTCACTGGGGCCGATGGCGATGAGGTATTTCCCGTGAGCGGCGTCGTCCAATATCTGGCGGTCGTCTTTCTCGATGGTGAAGTTCTGCGTGGGGAGTTGTTTGATGAAGTCCTTTCCCAGGGCGGGCGTGGCCCACCAGTAGCTCACCACCGAGATGCCCGCGCCGGCCGTCCGGGGGCTGCGGAAGACGATCTTGTCCTTCCACTTCGGATTCAGAAGGTCCTTGCTTGACTTGAACTCGGCGGGGTTGACCTTGTCGCTGTTGACCACCCAGGGCGCTTTGACATAGGCGCTGAAGGCCAGGTTGACCAGGCCGGCCTTGTCGCTGTAGGTGAACTTGTTGTTGAGCCATTGGCTGGGATCGCTGTCATTTGGGCCCACCAGCCAATCCTTCATGGGCACAATGACACCGGCAGGCTGCAGTGTCTCAATGGCCGTGCTGGAGCCCGTAA
>DAIUFO010000385.1:0-3909 GCA_036844545.1 Chloroflexota bacterium | reverse complement strand
GATGTCGGCCGTAGCATCGCCAGCGATAGGCAAGCTGATTTCGCCCTAAGCGTCGTGGCCTTTCTGGCTGCTTCGCTGCTGCGCAGCCGCCGCTGGCAGCTCTGCTTCGAGAGCTCCGATGATGTCAGCTTCGGTCAGGCTTTCGGAGCGTACGGCCTCGGGGCTTTGAGTACGCAGGCCATTCCCGCGCGTCTTGGCGATCTCATTCGCGTCTACGTCCTTGGCCAGAACTCCGGCGTCAGCAAGAGCAAGGGTTTGGGCACGCTGGTGGTCGAGCGGCTGTCAGATCTCTTCACCGTCGTGATCCTGCTTGGGATACTGATACCGATGTTCGCCCTACCGGGCTGGATCAAGGTGGGCGATGCGTTCGCCGCGACAGTTGCTTTCCTGGCGCTTGGCCTGGTGTACGCGTTGGCCCGCAAAGGCGCGACGCTGACCGAGCCAGCCTGGGTGGCCACGCGGCGCCCTCTGCAAGTGTTATTCCGCTTGCTGGTGCAGCTCATTCACGGATTTTCGGCGGTAAAGAGCGCCCGGCGTGGGTTGCTGATCCTGCTGACGTCCTTCGGCGTTTGGTTCTTCCAGGTGGCGACGTACGTGGCCGCGGCCAGCGCGCTGCAGCTGCCTCTGGGCTGGAAGGAGTCGGCGCTTATCACGGGCGTTCTGGCGCTGGCGACGATCATTCCTGCTGGCCCGGGTTACGCCGGTAGTTTCGAGTTGGTAGCCGTCAGCACCCTGGCTTTGTTCAACCTCGATCGTGAGGCGGCTATCAGCTACGTGAATCTGACACGCGTCTCGGCGTTCATAGCGCTGTTGATCTGGGGAGCGGCCGCTTTGCTCGCGCTGAGGCTGGCACGGCGCAGAGACATGGCGCCGTCACCGGCGCCCGAGCGCGCGGCCGCCTTCCTTGCCCAGGAGCCGTCAGCCTGACGCACGGCCCCCGGCTGGCCGGCCGCTGACGCAGCGCGTGCCCAAGATCGTTCGCATCATCGCCCGCCTGAACGTCGGTGGGCCGGCGACTCACGTGATCCTGCTTGCTCATTACCTGCGGCCGGACTACGAGACCATCCTGGTGAGCGGAGTCGAAACGGAGCGAGAAGGCAACATGCTGCCGCTCGCACGGCGCATGGACGTGGATATCGTGCGCATCGCCGAGCTGGGTCGGGAAATCAGCTTGACGGACGACGTGGTCTCCTTGGCCAAGCTCGTGCGGTTGATCGCTCGCGAGAAGCCGGACATCGTGCATACCCATACGGCCAAAGCCGGTGTCGTGGGGCGCCTGGCGGCCTGGCTGTGCCGAGTGCCGGTGGTGGTCCACACCTTCCATGGGCACGTGTTCCGCGGCTATTTTGGTCCGGCCAAGACCAGGCTGTTCCTGACGTTGGAGCGACTGCTGGCTCACGCCACCGATCGGATTCTGACGGTAAACGAGCAGCAACGCCGAGAGCTCATTGAGTTCGGTATCGCACCGCCAGACAGGATCCAGGCCATGCTGCTGGGCCTAGAGCTCGGCGAGCTGGCACGTGGTGACGGTGACCCGGCGCTGATGCGCCGCAAATGGGGCCTGCCGCTCGAGGCGCCGCTGGTGGGCATCGTGGCGCGACTCGTTCCGGTGAAAGGACACGAGCTGTTCCTCGCCGCCGCGGCGCAGCTGCACCAGCGCATGCCGGAGGTACGCTTCGTGGTACTGGGTGACGGCGAGCGGCGAACAGAGCTGGAGGCGTACGCGGCGGCACGAGATGTACCGGTCGTGTTTGCAGGCTGGGAAATGGACCTGAAGGCTGTCTACGCTGCGCTCGACGTGGTATGCCTCACGTCCTTCAACGAAGGCTCTCCCGTGGCCCTGATCGAGGCGTTGACCGCTGGTAAGCCCGTGGTCAGCACGCCGGCCGGAGGGGTGGTGGATTTGATTCGAGATGGCGAGAATGGCTTGCTGATTGCCGACCGCGACCCGGCGGCATTCAGTCGTGCGATCCAGCGCTTGCTTGACGACCGCGAGCTGGCGCGGGCCATTGGCGGCAGAGGCCGGCACTCGGTTTATCCACGCTATGACGTGAGCAGGCTCACGGCCGACATACGTGCCCTCTACGCCGGTCTGCTGGCGCGGACGTGAAGACCTGGGCCTAGAGCTGCTGTCGGCTGGGGTTGACGGTCTGGACCCGAGCCAGGAACCAGCCGGCGCCGACGATCGCTGTGCCCATCGGAATCACGATCGTGAGCGCCATCCAGCGGCTGCCCTGGGCCGCGACCAACGCTGTTATACCCGACAGGAACGAAGCCCCATACAGGGCCCAGACTGCCTGCTTTTGGTTCATACCAAGTATCACCAGCCTGTGGCTGGTGTGATCCTTGCCGCCTTGCGTGATTCGCCGGCCCTCGGTGATCCTGCGCCAGACCACGAACGCCGTGTCGAAAATCGGCACGCTCAGGACGAGCGCGGCGATGAAGAAGCTTAAGTGCTGCGAGTTGTGGATCTGAAGCTTGATGCCGAGCACCGACAGCATGAAGCCAAGGGACAAGCTGCCGGAGTCGCCCATGAAGATGCTGGCTGGGTTGTAGTTGTAAATGAGGAAACCCAGGCAACTGCCTACCAATGCCGTGGCCAGCAGCGCCACCAGGATCTGCCCGTTCAGCACTGCCAGCACGAAGAAGAACGCGCCGGCAATGCTTGTGGCGCCAGCCGAAAGCCCATCCATGTTGTCCAACAGATTGAGGGCATTGGTGAGGCCGATAACCCACAAATAGGTCAGCGGCACGTCAATCCAGAGAGTGCCAAAGGCTGTAAGATGGATGCCGAGCGCAACCAAGACACTGCAGGCCACGATTTGGCCGGCGACTTTGGTAAACGGCGTCATGCTGCCGCGGCGATCGTCCGCCATGCCGACGAGCAGAATGACGGTTGCCCCGCCGAAGATGGCCCCCAGCTCGGGAAGGGTGGACGACGGCTTGAGAACGCTGTCGGCCGGAAGGAAGCGGGCACCGAGCAGCGCCGCTGCCCATAGGCCGACCCAGATCGCAAGCCCGCCCAGGCGCGGGATGGGTGACGTGTGAATCTTGCGGTCCCCGGGCACGTCCATCGCGCCCCAGCGCAGGGCGAAAGCTCGGACCAGAGGCGTGGCCAGGGTGGACACGATCAGGGCTCCGAGCAGGGCCAGCAGAAACAGAACGTAGTACTCGCGCATTAGATTAGGACGACGTTGTCGTGGCCGCCACTAACGTGCTTGGTGGCGTTGACCGTGTCGACAACCAGCTTGGCGTTGCGCACAATCCGGTCGAAATCGTACGTAGTATGCGCCACCGTAATCACCACGCAGTCCGCCTTGCGCAGCGCATCGTCAGTTAGCTTAGCCGATTCCATCTGGACCTCATGGCTGCGCCGGCTGAAGAGGCCCATGCCGAGGGTGATCTCCGGCACATAGGGGTCGTGATACTCGAGCAGGGCGCCGTCTTTCAACAGTAGCTCCATCACGCGCAGCGCAGGGGAGTTCCGCGCATCGTTGACGTCCCTCTTGAACGCCGCTCCCAGGACCAAGATACGAGAGTCGCGCAAGCTCTTGTCCACGCCATTCAGCGCCTCGGCCACCTTCGAGACGACGTAGAACGGCATCGACAGGTTGATTTCGGCGGCGAGATCGATGAACTTGGGGTAGAAGTCGTACTGTCGGGCCTTCCAGCTAAGGTAATAGGGGTCCACGGGTATGCAATGGCCGCCGACGCCTGGCCCCGGGTAAAACGGCATGTAGCCGAACGGCTTGGTGGCGGCCGCATCGATCACTTCCCAGATATTGATGCCCATTCGGTCGCACAGCAGCATGAGCTCATTGACGAGCGCGATGTTGACGCTGCGGAAACAATTCTCCAGGAGCTTGGTCATCTCCGCCGCTCGAGGCGAGCTGACTATGTGGACCGTAG
>DAIUFO010000384.1:0-3949 GCA_036844545.1 Chloroflexota bacterium | reverse complement strand
CACCGGTTCGGCCTCAGCCTTCGGGACGTGCAGGAGTTGATGGCCGAACGTGGTGACTCGCGGACCTTCACCGCCGGGCTTCTACCCGCCGGAGCGCCCGATCTCCACCTCAGTTCCACAGCGACGGCACCGTTTCCGATAGGGTGCCGCTTTCAGCCAGAAATGACCGCGAAGCCAGCAGATGACGGACTGAGGGGACACCAGTCCCATCTTATCGGGGTCAGCCTGGCCAGCCTCAGGACGAGGGGTATGGAGGGACCGAGCATTCGCTTCTCCGGAGCCATGAGCGGAGCCGCTCAACCAGCTCGGGGCGCCGATGCTGCTGGGCGAGAACCATCAGCCAGACGTACTCCCGCGGCGACCAGCCCGCTCGAGGAAGAGTCGGGCTGTCATTGCCCACCCGCGTCTCCATGTTCTTAGCCTAAGCGCTCACGCTCATTCGCGCAGTGTTGGCGGTCACACGAATTTGGTGTTTTACAGCACGCCGCCGTCGGCGATCCAATCCGCGAGCGTCGGCCGCTGACCGCTTACGCTGCAGCCGTAGTGCCACAGCCAGAATTCCTCGGCTTGTACTCGCGCTGGCCGCAATCTAGCCTCAAACGTCGAGCGGATACGCCATCATATTGATTTGACCAGCGTCTCGATCAGGGCGCTGATTACTTGACGAGCTCGTCAAGCTGGGCTTTGGTCATACCTACCCATTTGCCTTTGAGGGTGCCGAAGGGGAAGCGATCGAGTTCCTGGGGGGTGCGGTCCCAGGCGCGGGAGACGTCGGTGTAGGTGTCCAGGATCTTCTGGCCGAAGGTGTTGCCTTCTTTGGTGATTTGGTAGACGTAGACGTTCTCGACGGCATCGTGATCGGCGTCGAGCCGGAGGCGGCCGCGGGCGGTTTCGATATCTGTCTTGTAGAGGGCGCTCAAAAAGGACTGCTTGTCCTCAATCTGGCCGGAGACGGTCTTGAGGGCGGACTCGAGAACCTGGGCGCCGGAGTAGCCCTCCACGACGTCAGACGACAGTTCTCGATTGGGGAACTTGTCGTGAAAGAGCTTCATGAATTTGCGGTTCTCGGCTGAGTCGATGGCGTTGCTGTACATCATGGCGGCGATCACGCCCACGCCTTTGTCTTTGAGTTGGAGCATGTTGGCGCCCGAGGTCATGGCGCCAGTGGTGTCGATGATTTGAGGCTTCTTTGAGGCGCCGTAGTTGGAGAACTGCTCCAGGAAATGGAGGCCGTCTACTCCCGGTAGAAAGGCGACGATGACGTCGGCCGCGGAGTTCAGCTGAGCCAGGAAGGGGCCGTAGTCAGAGGTGCCCACAGACGGGTAGAAGTCCTGGATGATCGAGCCGCCGCGTTTAACAAAGGCGCTGGCGAAGCCGTCATTGAACTCGAGGCCACCAGTGTTGTTATAGGCGAAGACAATCGCCTTGCGATATCCATGCTTGTAGACCCAGTCAGCCTGAGGGTCAGTAATCACGGTCACGCCTTGGGTGAAACGCATGAGGTAGGGACTCTTGTGCTTCATGAGCTGAGCGCCAGCCGCGTTGCCCGTCAGGGCCAAGGGAATCTGGGCCTGGGCCACGTAGTCGGCGACGGGATAGGCCACGGCGGACTGCGTTATGCCCATGAGCAGTGGCACTTTGTCGGACTCAACGAACTGCTTGGCCTTCAGTAGGCCCGCCTCGGCATTGGCTTGCTCGTCGCCCCAGAGCGCATCAATCTTGCGCCCGGCCATCGTGCCGTTGACCGAGTCCAGGTAGAGGTTGAAGCCGTCCTGGTTGTCTTTGCCGGAATTGGACAGCGGCCCGGTCAACGGGGCGAGGATGCCGACCTTGATGAGGCCTCCGGCAGCTGGTTTGGCGGAGGCACTGGCAGCCGGTTTGGCGCTGGCAGCGGCGCCGCTCGAAGTTGGCGCCGGCTGGCTGGCGGCGGCTACGGAGGCACTGGCAGGCTTGGATGGCGCCGAGGGAGCGGCGGCGGGGGCGCTGCCGCAGCCGCCTGCAAGCAAGGCGAAGATGCCAAGAATGGAAAGTCTGACGCTCGGATGCACAACTCTCTCCTGCAACTAAGCTGCCTGGCTGGTGTGTTTGAATGGCCGCCGTAAACCCGCTTGCTCGAGTAGGGGCATGACCTCCTCGTTCCACTGCCGCAGCTCGGCCTCGTAGTTCACCCAGTTCAAGAGGCAGCCATCGATGCCCAAGCTCGAGAGACGCTTGAGCTCGGACGTTATCTGCTCGGCGGTGCCCACCAGCGGATAGCCACCCCAGCCGGCGATGAGCTGGAACTTGAGGTCCTCGAAAGCCTCCGGCGACAACCCCTGAACGCCGCCCATGCCACGCGTGACGTTCTGGGCCGCCTCCCAGTCGCCCTTCTCGACGACGTAGTAGTGGAGGTAGTCGCGGGCCTCCTTCTCGGTGGGGCGGCAGACGACGTAGGCATTGCCCCAGACCTGGATCTCACGGCCAAACTCTTCGCGCGCGACGCGCCGAAACTGGTCGACCTGCTCCTTGACCTCGCCCTTCGACAGACGCACGAAGGCCATGTCCGAATGCTTGGCGGCAAAGCGCTGTCCGACAGTCGAGCCGCCGGCGTTCATGATGCCGGGGTAGGGGCGCTGGACTGGTTTGGGCTCCTGGTACAGGCTGCGGAGCTTGAAGAAGCCGCCTTCGTAATCGAATGGCTCGTCGGCGGTCCACAACCTGCACATGACGTCCAGCCATTCGTCCGCATATTCGTAGGCGAGGTCGTGCTCCTGCTTGTCGAAGCCAAACATGGGCGCCTCGGCGGCGAAGCCACCACCGCCGCAGACGACGTTCAGGGCAAAGCGGCCGCCTGAGATGTGGTCGATGGTGGTGATCTGCTTGGCGGCCATCACCGGGTGAATGGTCGAGACATGGCATGTGGCCAGGACGGCTGTATAGCTGGTGATGGCGGCCAGGCCGGCGGCCCAGCTATAGCTCTCAAACGAGGAGCCGTTGAAGTTGGTGCTGCCCCCGAAGCCTTTCCAGCGGGCGACGGGGACGAGCGCTTCCAGGCCGGCGGCATCGGCGAGCAGGCCGACAGTGCGGCAGCTCTGCCAATCGGTTTTGAAGGTGCCTTCGGCGAGGGTAATGGCGCAGCCGTAGCTCAGGTTGGGGCCGAAGACGCCGAGCTTCATTTTGTTGGGGCCGAAGAGGGGGTTGGTCGATCGATTCGCGAGGGTGTTCACCGGAATCAGGATTGTACGGCTTGGGGTGATTGTACAGCTCGGATATGAAGCCCAGCGCGTGATCGAGCCGGAAGCGTCGCAGTACGTCCTAGTTCCAACGAGGCTTCGTCAGGTGTAAGCATCTGGGCTGGGGCTATCGTGAGTGCTGGTAGCACTAGGCCGAAGTTCCAGCAAGCTAAGCAGAGATAATCGGGCATTCCATGCTCAGAGGCAGGCGACTTTAGCCGGAAAGGGGTCAGAATGGTAGGCAGTAGAGAGGCTTGACAAGCAGGCCCTTTTATGCGAGAATGACGGCATGGCAAGACGGCCATCGGGCGCGATGCACGTGGTTAAAGTCATCAGCCGCCAGAAGGACCGGGAATACGTGTCCTATCTGCTCCGCCAGTCCTATCGTGAAGGCGAGAAGGTCAGGAAGCGCACCATCGCCAACCTGTCGGCCTTGCCGGTCCACATCATTGACGCCATTCGCCGTGGCTTGGCCGGCGACCCGCTCCTGCCACACGAGCCCTTTCACATCCAGCAGAGTTGGCCACACGGCCATGTGGCGGCTGTCCTGGGCACGGCCCGCAAGATGGGCCTGGAGGCGCTCATCGACGCCCGCGCCAGCCGGCAGCGAGACCTGGTGCTGGCCATGGTCGTGGCGCGCGTGCTGCATCCCGCCTCCAAGCTGGCCACCACGCGACTGTGGACGGCCACCAGCCTGGCGCGGACGCTGGGGGTTGAAGCGGCGACGGAAGAGGACC
>DAIUFO010000383.1:3373-3959 GCA_036844545.1 Chloroflexota bacterium | reverse complement strand
AATCGGGCGGGCGGGTTGAATCGGGAGGTAATGGCGCGCTAGCAAGGTCGAGCCTTTCCCGGAGCGTCTGGTCGTCGGCTGAACCGGCTGTCACGACCACGCAGGCAGCTGCTTCGAGCCGCAGACGCAACGTGGATTCCGCACCTACTGGTGAACCGTCAGTTAACGTCGAGCCAAGAGAAGGAGCGCCAGCAAAGCGGACCGCCGGAACGGCGTTGGATCCCCGCTTTGGCAAACGCTCCGCCGCGAGCATACCACCGGTCAGGAAGCAGCTTGCAGCCTGCGGCCCTTACAAGCGAGCGCCAGCGGCTGAGCGAGGCACTGCCGTGCGGTGAAGTACACGCTGTGGAGGGGCGGAAACCAGGTGGAGTAGAACTCTATTTCCCAGCGCTCTTCGCCGGCGCTGACGCGCAGGAACGACCTCATCACGCAATACTGCAACTCAATGCTGGTGATATCGCCGAACGACAGCTCGAGCGGCGCCGGTGCGCCTTCGGTGGCCAGAATCAGCCGGCTGCGCGTCACCCCCAGCCAGCGAGTGGGCTGGCTACGCTCCATCGGCGGCAGCAGTGAGTCGGCCAGGAGT
>DAIUFO010000383.1:1529-3363 GCA_036844545.1 Chloroflexota bacterium | reverse complement strand
GAGTGGCTCGTCGAGGTGCACTTCTCGCTTGAAGCGGCTGCGGGCCGCCAGGACGTCGTCTTGAATGCAGGCGGCGTCGACATGCGCGGAATGAACAGAGTGCAATCCAGGCGGAGACTCCACGTCGTACAACCTGAGAAGCGCCCGGGGCTGGAGGCCCGGTAAGAAGGGCCGCAACAGCTCCGCGGCGAACTCCACCTGTGCGTGGGCGTCTCCGGCAAAAGGGATCACGGTCCGCTCGTCTCCGGCGTTGCCAGCAGAGGTGATGATCAGCTCGACCTGCGATCGCTGGCGATGCATGTCCACGGCTTTGAGACGTTCCACGGCGACTGATTTCGCCAAATAGCCCCAGCGCGCCATGACCAGGCCGGGCGGGATGGCGTCCTGGAGGAACAGCACCTGGCGGTCCGTCAGCATGAGCAAGCCCTCGTTGAGCGTTGTCCGTTTCAGGAGGCCGCTGCGCCACTCGGGCCGGTGGATGAAGTAGTGCACCCGCTCGTCGTTCACCACCAGATCGGGCGCATAGGTCTGGAAGCGCCACGGCAAGCGCCACAGCGAGTACTCGGCTCGGCTGTACGTATGGCCGAGCTCCAGAGGCCGCTGGCCGGCGGTCCCCAGGGCTTGCCAGGCTCGCCCGACCGGACGTTCCCTGCCGGCCGCATCCACCCGGGCCCCCCGCTGGGCGTCGCGAACCATCTCCAGCGCTTCGGCCGTGCCGATGCGGTCGGTTTGCTCGCTCGGAAGCAGGACCGCAGCGGCGGTCTGGGCCTGCTGCCATACCTGATCGCTCGCTCCGTCCGAGGATGCCCACTCCGCATCGACGGTGTTTGCGACCAGCAACAGCACATCCCCTGAAGCTGTTGCTCGCAGCGCGCCCATGACTCTGCCCTGGACGAGTGCATCGGGCGCAACAGGGCCGCTGCCAAACAGCAGACCGGGCATCAGGGCATGACCCCACACGGCGCTTAGCACCGTGCCGTAGTCGGCTGGTAACTGGTGCTCGGGATGGACCAACTTGTCGACGCGCAGCCGGAGTTGCTGCGGGTCCCAGACGTAGTGGTAGGTGGCCTGCCGCGGCTGGACTACCCGAAAGGTGACCAGCTCCGAGTCACTCATGCCACTGACCCGGCCGGACTCTTGACGAGGATGCGCTTGGCCGAGGCAAGCAGAGTTCGGCTGGAAGCCCAGGGGCAGTTGACCAGGACATCCACCTCGGTCCCGGGCTCGGGCAGCGGCAGTTTGCTGCTGGCGACACTGATGAAGAAGTGGTCGCGATCTTTCAACTGGAACAGCTGCTGCTCGGGATAAATCTTTCCGACTGCGCCGCTCATCAGCAGGAACGTCCCAATGCGCCGCCACCAGTCCCGATAAGACATCTCGTAGGGGTGCGGGATACTCTCGTAGCTCGGCAGCTGATAGCCGAGGCTTCGGCCGGCGAAGAGTCGGTTGGGACCGTCCACAGCGCCTTCAAACACGTGATAGCCGCGCCGGAGTAGTGCCTCGAGCAGCTGGAGATTCGAATGGTTCCAGATGACCTGGACCCGATATGGCTCCGATACATGACGCTGCAGCAGGTCCAGGGCGTCACCTAGGTCATCGTTGGCGATGCAAAGAATGACCTCCTTCGCCTGTGGCAGGCTCCCGACGAGCTGTGGAGGCGCAGCTGATGCTTTCATGGTCAGGATGCAGCCTCGGCCGTGCCTTTGGCGCTCGGCTGTGTCGCTGCCGCAGCTGGGGCGCTGCTGTTAGCGCCGAACACCTCAGCGTAGACATCGCGGCCGTAGCTCGTCGGCAGCGGTTCGCCTTCGAGCAGGCGGAACGTCCGCCGCCCGTC
>DAIUFO010000383.1:0-1519 GCA_036844545.1 Chloroflexota bacterium | reverse complement strand
CGATGTCCGCTCCCTGCCGATGGAAGCTGCTGGCCAAGTCGTACATGTGGGTGACGTACAAGACCTTGACGCGGGCCTCCAGCAGCGCGCGGACGATTTGCCGGGCGATCTCGGAACCCTCACGCTCGTTTGTCGAAGCGAAGGACTCGTTGCACAGGACCACGCAGTTCGGTCTGAGAGCGTCGACGATCCGGCTCATCCGGCCCAGCTCTTCGTCGAACTTCCCGCTTTTCATGGTGGGGTCTTCTTCGCGTTTATAGTGTGTGAAAAGGCCCTCGCACACGTTGGCCGAGAACCGCACGGCGCCAACGAACATGCCGCACTGCAGCATCAGCTGGGCGACACCGACGCTGCGCAGGAAGGTGGACTTGCCGCCCTGATTGGCGCCCGTGATCATGACCAGCTCTTTGCCATCGGCAGCGACGTCATTCCCAACTGCGCGTCCCCTCAGCCTGAGGGTCCTCCTCAGGCTGTTCGACTGACGGGAGGTGTCCGCAGCGCTCGATCAGCGCCAACTCTGCGCCAGGGATAGCCTCCGCGTAGAGATGGGCGTGGCTGACCGGTATCAGGGCGTCCTGCACGCCCCACATGACGAGCGCCGGCACGCTGATGCGTCGTAGGCGCCACTCCAACGCCGGGTTGCAGAGGTAGGGGTTCCAGCCCAGCCGGGCGGTCATGTTCCGGTTGCGCACCTGCACGCGCCGCATCTCGGGTGTGGGCTCCTGGGACAGTGCCTGCTCGGCCAGCGACGGGTCGTGATACAGCGTCCGAGCGAGCTTCTCAGGCGAGAGGGTGAACATATCCACCCGCTGCTCGCCTGGGATTTGCAGCCCGGCCGCGTCGACCAGCGCCAAGCGGGCAAGCCCGTGATCGCACAAGCTCGACAACTCGGCGGCGATCCACCCGCCCCAAGGACTGACCGACCAGCGTTACCTGGCCCAGTCCCATAGCGGCCAGCCAGTCCAGGTAGTAGACAGCCATGTCCAGCACGGTCTCCAGCCACTCGGGACGATTCGTATCGCCGAAGCCGGGATGCTCCGGAAGGTAGACGTGGAAGCGATCGCACAGGAGATCGAGGCCGGGGGGCCAGGACGCTCCGCCAGCGCCATGCAGGAACACGAGCGGCGAGCCCTGACCCGCTTCCATGATCCTCACCTGGACGTCGCCTACGGCGACCCGTTCGCGTCGAGGCCATCATGCGGTCCTCACCTTTGTCCAGATCCGCGCACGCGAGTGTCGCCTCTGTTCAGCCGGGCAGCGCATCGATTTGATATGGGTGCGGCTCTTCTGGAGTGACGTCATGCAGCCTGTGGGATGAGATTGTCGGCGTAGAGCGAGCGGTGGACGCGCTGCCGTTCTTGGGCGAGGTGATAGCACCAGTACTCGCCCCAGTCGCCGTTGCTGCGTAACGCTCGCAGCTTCAGAACCACCTCAGCACCATGGAGCCCCCAGCGGGCACCGGTCAGGTCCATGCGGTCCTTGATGAGGTGCCGGCAGGCGCCTTCGATGACACCGGTGG
>DAIUFO010000382.1:3031-3962 GCA_036844545.1 Chloroflexota bacterium | reverse complement strand
GCTCAATCGGGTGGACAGGCAGGCTCATCTCGTACGAGGCGCCGACCTACTTCGGGATGATGACGGCCGCTTATCTGCCTAGCTGATCGACATCTGGTTCTGAGCCTTCTCCGCCGCCGCCTTGATTACAGGATGTCCCGCGAATCCAGGATCCGCAGCGAAGAGCTGGACCACCTCCTCCCGAACCTCATCCAGTAGCTTCGGCTGAGCGAGGGCGTCCATCGCGGCGTCGGTGAGACCGTGCTGGTGAGGCCCCATCAGTTGACCGATGCCACGGCGCCGCATGTCCTCGTCGGCCAGCACGAAGCCATCGCGTACTCGAGCGACAAGGTGCAACCGCTCCAGCGCAGCTTCGGACGGATCGTCCGCAAGCAAAAGGCAATAACTCACCGCCGCGCCGCGTCCGACCCGGCCGCGGAACTGGTGGAGCTGCGCGAGGCCGAACCGATCGGCACCCTCGATCATCATGACGCTGGCATTGGGCACATCTACGCCCACCTCGACCACCGCTGTCGCGACCAGAATCTGGACCTCTCCAGCGACGAAGCTTTGCATGACGTCTTCCTTCTCTTTGAGCCGGCCATGAACCAGGCCCATGCGCATAGGTTCTGGAAACACATCACGCTTCAGGCGTTCAAACTCTGCAGTGGCAGAGCGCGCGGCCAGCGTCTCCGACTCCTCGATCAGAGGACAAATGACGAAAGCCTGGTGACCGGCCGCGATCTCTCTGCGCACGAGCTCGTATGCACGGCCCCGTTCATCTGGCGGGATGACTTCCGTAGTCACCGGCGTGCGTCCCGGAGGCTGCTCGTCAATCGTTGAGACCAGCATCTCGCCAAACCTCGCCAGGGCGAGCGTGCGAGGTATGGGAGTCGCGGTCATGGCGAGGAAGTGCGGCCTGCCGCGTCCCTTGCTTCGCAGGAGCTCGCGC
>DAIUFO010000382.1:823-3021 GCA_036844545.1 Chloroflexota bacterium | reverse complement strand
GTCCCAAAACGGTGCTGTTCGTCGACGATCGCCAGGCCTAGGTTGGCGAACTCGACGTCCTCTTCTATCAAGGCGTGTGTTCCAACGACCAGCGCACAGTGACCGGATGCTGCCGACGTCCGTACCCGCCGGCGCTCAGCAGAGCCCTGGCTGCTGACCAGAAGCTCGACAGTGAGGCCCGGGAAGCTCGACTCCAGGTAGGAGCGGAATTTATGGAGATGCTGCCTCGCAAGTAATTCAGTTGGCGCCATGACCACCGACTGGAGGCCCGCGGTGTGTGCCATGGCGACGCAAGCGGCCGCAACCGCCGTCTTCCCGGAACCGACGTCACCGTTGAGAAGCCGGTTCATCGGCGTGCTCTTCTGCATGTCCTGGAAGGCCTCCCACGTGGAGCGCTTCTGAGCGTGAGTCAACTCGAAGCCGAGGCCGGCCTTGAAGGCGTCGATGACCTCCTGGTGGTACGGAATGGGTATGGCCGGTTCGGCGACGAAGCTGGCGCGCATGACCGCGAACGCCGCCTGCAGCTCGAACAGCTCCGCGAACGCCATGCGCCGGCGTGCCTCTCGCCATTGGGCCTGAGTATCCGGTCGGTGGCCCTGCACGACAGCGTCCGCGATTGGGAGCAGTCCGTGACGCTCGCGAATCTCGGCGGGCAAGATCTCCTCGAGATGGCCGGCGAGGGGCAGCGCCGACTCGACCCAGGCCGTCATCTTCTTCTGGCTGAGACCCGCGACAAGGTGGTACTTGGGCATGAGGCCGCCGACCCTCGAAGGCTCAGCCCCTTCGCCGCCTTCCAGGCGTTCGTGATGCGGGTTCTGCATCTCGAGCATCCCGCCGTAGCCGCTCTTGACCATGCCGGCCACGGCAACACGATCGCCCTTATGGAGCTGCCTGGCGACGAAGGGCTGGTTGAACCAGGTGACGCGAATCCCTGTGCCTTCGTCGTCGCGGATGGTCGCCTCGGTCAGCTTCATCTTCTTGATCCGCGTGATCTTGGGCGCGATCGACGTGACAGTGCCGATCACGGTTGCCTGGACCCCAGCCGTGAGCGAAGAAACCGCGGCCGCCTCGCCATAGGTCTCCCAACCGAAGGGCAGCTCCAGAAGAAGGTCGCGAATCGTCTCGATGCCGAGCTTCTTCAGGTTTCTGACGTCGGCCGGCTTGATCTTGGGCAGCGCCGACATCTGGCGATCCAGGGCGTGCGGGAGGACAAGTATGCTCACGAAATGCGCAGCGCGATCGTCGCGGCGGTCGTCGCCGCCATCGTCCTGGTCGGAATCATCGGCTATGCAGTCGTGGGCTTCGCGTACACGTCAACGCGTATCGCGGGCGCGGACAGGAGCCTGAACACCGTCATCTCTCATCAAAACAACCTCAACAGTACTTTCAAGGACATCGACAAGCAGTTCAACGGTCTTAGCAGCAGCTCGAACTTCAATCCCACGCAATCTCGCATGGTCGTCGACAAGTTCATCGCGAACGCCAAAGCAGCAGGCACGATGGCCGACCAGGACGACGCCTCTCTCGTCTCCGCCAGGGCGGGCCTCGAAGCGCAGAAGTGGCTCACCGCGTTCAGCCGGAACGGCCTGGAAAGAGAGTCTGCGCGGATCGACCACGCGCGCAAGGCGCTCTCCAACGCGAAGTCAATCGCCGTGGACTACGCGAAGGACGGAGTGTTCTTTCAAGCCTTTCTCGATTCCTTGCTCGACCTCGACGGGACACTCACGCTGAGCTCCAACGGCGACATCGCCGGAGCCAAGGCAATCTTGCCCAAGTTGAAAACGCATGTCGACAGCGCGCTTCAGGAGTCGACGGCGCCAGGCCTGCCGAGCGAGATTCACAGCCTCATGGTCGATTTCGAGACGCTTGTCGCTGATTTCGGCACTCTGCTCGACGCGGTCGCCGCCAACGACAGCCCGGCGATCGTCACAGCCGGCAGGGCCGTCGAGGCAGACGGCACGAAAATCGGCTCCTACGACTTCACCAAGATGGGGCTCGACATCGATGCCTACTACAAGCCGCGCGTCGATGCCTTCAACTCTGAGATGAAGAAGGCTACGTCGGCCTAACGGTGCGCCTCGCTTCGGCGAGCGCAAACCAGATGTGCTGAGCGGCGAGCAGCAGCACCAGCGCGACCAGAGCAGGAAGCGGGGTGATGCGCAGGACTGAGATCGCCAACCAGCCCGCGGCCAGGATGA
>DAIUFO010000382.1:0-813 GCA_036844545.1 Chloroflexota bacterium | reverse complement strand
ACCACCGTCTGCTGCCAGTCTGAGACGAACAGCCCGATCACCTCGCGTGCAGCGGATCTGAGGAACCTCACGCGAGCACCGGGCGCCGGCGGACGAGCATCACCGCAAGCCGCGAGGCGACGAGGTAGGCGACCACTAGGAAGAGGATGGAGACGAAGTCGAGCGGCCATTTGGCCCCCATCCCTTCCGCCGCCCAGAAGGTGCCGATGGCGGTGAGGATGATGCCGACACCGTATTTGAGGGTGTTCTCAGGGACTCTCGCGAGCGGCTTTCGCACCACAAGGCCGGCTGCCGCCACCACCGCCATCGCAAGCAGGCCGCCCACGACCGCGTAAGGGAGGTAGCGGCTGGTGCCTCCGACCGCGACCACGATGAACACCACCTCGAGGCCCTCGAGAAAGACGCCCTTGAAGGCGATCACGAAGCTCACCCAATCGTGGCGGGCGGCCGCGCTCTGCAGCTCGCTGACCGTCTGCTGGTAGGACCGCTCCTCGTCATGCATCGCCACCACGCCGGCGGACCGGAGCACCGCCTTGTGCAGCCAGCGCAGGCCGAAGAGCAGGAGCAAAGTGCCGATGATGAGCTTGAGAGTCAGCTCCGGGACACGCTCGACGATGAGCTGGCCGAAGAGCACGACCAGCACCGCGAGCGCGACGAGCGCCGCGACGGTGCCGTAGAGCGGCGCGCGCCAACCGCGCGTGAGGCCGACGGCGAGGACTATCGTCAGCGCTTCGGTCGACTCGACGGCCGAGCCAAGGAACGCGGCCCCGAACGTGAAGAGCTGCTGGTACACATTAATAAGATGGCATGGTG
>DAIUFO010000381.1:0-3969 GCA_036844545.1 Chloroflexota bacterium | reverse complement strand
TGGATGCGAGCCATCCAGATTCCTCCTGACGGTTAGTGGCTGACAATAGGATATGCCACCATAGGATTGACGGACCTAGAAGCCGGGCAGCCGTCCGCCGCGCTCTTCCACCCGCCGGGCCAGCGCCTCCGCGCCAAGAGCCCGAAGCTTCTCGGCTCCTGAAGCCCAGTCCGGTGGCCCGGACGGAGGCAGCACAACGTCCAGGTTCGTCCGCAACCGCGTCATTTCCCGGAAAGCCAGGAGCTGGACGGCTTGAGCCGCCAGGCCTTTGGCGTCAGCTTCAAGGACGCGATCCAGAGTGCCGTGGCGCAGCAGCAGCTCAGCCGCGGACTTGGGGCCGATCCCGCGCGCGCCCGGAATGTTGTCTGACGCATCGCCCGCCAATGCCTTGAAGTCGGGCACCTGCTCGGGCAGAACGCCGAAGCGAGCCACGACTTCATGGGGATCGACTCGAACGATGTCGCTGATGCCTTTTCGCGGCCACAGCACGGTCACCCTGTCCGACGCGAGCTGGAAGGCGTCGCGGTCGTTGGTCAGGATGAGGCTGTGTCCACCCTGGCCAACCTCCGCCAGGGCGGCGCTGGCCAGGAAATCGTCGGCCTCGTAGCCTGGCCCCTTCCCGATGCCGAAGCCAAACGCACGGCCGACGTCCGGGAGCTGGTTCAGCTGCTGGATGAGCTCACGGTCGAATACCCGCCCGCCCTGGTAGTCGGGCCATAGCTTGTGGCGGTAGGTCGGCACGCCCAGCGTGTCCCAGGCCAGGAACACCGCGCGCGGTGTCTCGGCTTCCCATAATCCCAGCAGCATGTTGGTCCAGCCGACGATGGAGTTGATGGCCTGGCCGTCCCTGCCTCTGACCGTGTTGGGGATCGAGTGATAGGCCCGGTGCGCCAAGTTGTCGCCGTCGATCAGCAGCAGCGGGCGGTCCACCCTAGAATGCTACTGATGCACATCGACATCAATTCCGATATGGGCGAGTCGTACGGCGCGTGGGTCATGGGCGCGGACGACCAGATCATGCCCAACATCACCTCGGCCAACATCGCCTGTGGCTTCCACGGTGGCGATCCCAAGACCATCGACAAGACCATCAAGCTGGCCAAGAAGCACGGCGTGGCCGTGGGCGCGCATCCTTCCTACCCCGACCTGCAGGGCTTCGGCCGGCGGCGGATGAACATGTCGCTGGACGAGGTGGAGGCCATCATCATCTACCAGGTGGGCGCGGTGCTGGCCTTCGCCAGGGCCAACGACGTGCCCCTGGTACACGTCAAGGCCCACGGCGAGCTGTACAACTGGGCGGCCGTGGACGCCGGCGTCGCGGCGGCCATCGCCCGCGGCATCAAACGTGTTGACCCCAACCTGGTGATGGTCTGCCTGGCTACGGCGCCCAAGATGCTCGCCGCCGGCGAGAAAGAGGGCTTGAAAGTCGCCCGCGAGGCCTTCGCCGACCGCGTGTACATGCCTGATGGCACACTCCAGCCGCGCAGCATCAAGGGCTCTGTCCACCAGGAGCCTGAAGTGGCCGCGCAGCAGGTGCTGGACATCGTGCGCGACGGTAAGATCAAGACAGCCGACGGAAGCTGCGTGCCGCTGGAGGCGGAAACGATCTGCATCCACGGCGACAACCCGCCCGCGCCCGAGATCGCCGCGGCGGTCCGCCGCCACCTGGCAGACGCCGGCATCGAAGTGCGGCAGCTTAGTCGCTGAATCACAACCCTAGGAGCATTACTTGGCAATCAAGCGCATAGCGGTCATCGGCACCGGCATCATGGGCAACGGCATCGCCCAGGTGGCGGCCACCGCTGGTTACGACGTGGTCATGCGATCCCGGCAGCAGAGCTCGCTGGACCGCGCCACCGAGTCGATCCGCAAGAGCCTCGACCGGATGGTCAAGTCGGGCCGGATCGACGAGGCCAAGGCCGGCGAGATCGCCGCCGGCATCAAGACCACGACCTCGCTGGAGGAGGTCGTCGCGAACACCGACTTCGTGTTCGAGTCCGTCCCTGAGGTGCTCGACGTCAAACAGGAGCTCTTCGCCGAGCTGGATGAGCTGTGCGCGCCGCACACGATCCTGTCCACGAATACCTCCCAGCTCAGTGTGACCGCGGTTGGCTCCAAGGTCAGGCGTCAGGACAAGATCATCGGAGCGCACTGGTTCAACCCGGCCGCGGTGATGAAGCTCATCGAGGTCATCCGCGCCGCGGGCACATCCGATGAGACAGTCCAGACCACCGTCGAGCTGTGCCGTTCCTTCGGCAAGGAAACGGCCGTCTGCAAGGATACCCAGGGCTTCATTGTGAATCGCTTGTTACTGGTGCAGCGAGCTGAGGCCTGCCGCATGCTCGAAGAAGGCGTGGCGACTGCCGAAGAAATCGATCGCGCCATCGAGCTGGGTTTGAACCACCCGATGGGCCCGTTCAAACTGGCCGACTTTGCCGGCCTGGATACCGCTACGCGCAACCTGGAGGGTATGACTCAGGCCTACGGCGACTGTTTCCGCCCCAGCCCGGCCATCCTCGAGCTGGTCAAGGAGGGCCACCTCGGCCGCAAGTCCGGCCGAGGCTTCTACGACTACTCTTCTGGGGAACCTAAGCCAGTCAGCTAGACCCTCTCGAAGATTGTGGCGATGCCCTGGCCGACGCCGATGCACATCGTGGCCAGACCATACCGACTTTGCGTGCGCTTCATCTGGTGCAGCAACGTGGTCGCGATGCGCGCCCCGGAGCAGCCCAGCGGGTGGCCCAGTGCGATGGCGCCGCCTAGGGCGTTGACGCGCTCCGGCGCAATCTCCAGGTCGCGAACGCAGGCTACGGACTGCGAGGCGAAGGCCTCATTGAGCTCGACCCAATCGAGCTGGCCCACATTCATGCCAGCCAGCTTCAGTGCCTTGCGAGTGGCTGGAATTGGCCCCACGCCCATGTAGGCGGGGTCCACTCCGGCCACAGCCGTGGCCACCACACGCGCCAGCGGCTTGAGGCCGAGCTTCTGGGCCCGGTCCCCAGACATAACGATGGTCGCGCAGGCGCCGTCGTTGATGCCGGACGAGTTGCCGGCGGTAACGGTGCCGTCCTTGCGGAAGGCCGGCCGGAGCTTGGCCAGCGCCTCGATGGTGGTGTCGTTCCGTGGATGCTCGTCCACTGAGACGATCGTCTCGCCCTTACGCGTCGTGACCGTAACCGGGATGAGCTCGTCGTTGAACAGTCCGTCCCGCTGTGCGGCTGCCGTCTTCATTTGGCTGGACAGGGCGAACTGATCCTGGTCCTCGCGGCTGACCTTCCACTTGTCGGCCACGTTGTCCGCTGTCTCGCCCAGGCTGTAGGGGTGGTACAGCTCCGCCATCTTGGGGTTGACGAAGCGCCAGCCAAGCGTCGAGTCCACCAGCGGCATGTCGCCGCGCGGGAAGCCGCCTTCAGGCTTGAGCATGATGAACGGCGAGCGCGACATGCTCTCCACGCCGCCGGCCACCATGATCTCGGCCTGGCCGGACCAGATCGCTTGCGCCGCGATGTTGATAGCTTGCAGGCCTGAGCCGCACAGCCGGTTGACTGTCTGGCCCGGTACGGAAACCGGCAGCCCAGCCAGTAGCGACGCCATGCGGGCGAGGTTGCGGTTGTCCTCTCCCGCGCCGCCCGTACAGCCCATGACGACGTCGTCAATGGTCTCCGGATCGACGCCGCTGCGCTCCACGACGGTTTTGATGACAAGGGCGGCCAGATCGTCTGGCCGAACGGTGCTCAGAGCCCCGCCGTAGCGCCCAATGGGCGTCCGCAGAGCCTCGACAATGACAGCTTCCATAGGGTTCCAGTCTAGCCTAGTTTCCCCGGAAAAATGCGGCCAACGATCACTGGATCGTGATCGAAAGCGGTATGCTTACCAGCAAGGAGGCGGGCATGCTGCGAGAGCGAACCCTTCAGCCGGATTACTGGGACCTGATCTTGCCGGAGGGCGTGCGACGGATGAGCCCGGAAC
>DAIUFO010000380.1:0-3970 GCA_036844545.1 Chloroflexota bacterium | reverse complement strand
TCAGCAGCCCCATGAACCAGCAGTCGAGCAGCATCATCCTGGGGGTGCTTCTCGGTTACCTGTCACGCCGAGTGCTGGGCCAGTACGATCCCGCTCTTCTCGGCAAGGAGGCGGTGACCACTGGCCGCCTGTACTTGGTCGCGCCGAACCTGGAACAGGCGCGACGCCAGATGAGCCTGCCCAAGGACCAATTCGAGACGTGGGTGGTGTTCCACGAGCTGACGCACTCTTGGCAGTTCGAGGCGCATCCCTGGCTGCGCGAGTTCATGAACCAGCGGGTGCGGGAGCTGCTGGTCTCAGCCAGCGGCAAGCTGGCCCAGATCGATGCTGGCGAGCTGCTGCGGCTGGCCATGCGCGGCGAGCTGGACGTGCGCCAGCCCCACAAGCTGATCACCGGCCTGATGACGCCGGACCAGCGCCGCGGCTTCGACCAGCTGCAGGGCCTGATGAGCCTGCTCGAGGGCTTCAGCAACCACGTTATGGATGCGCTGGGCCCGGACATGCTGCCGGACTACAGCCTCATCGCCAGGCAATTCGAAGCGCGCCAGCAGCGCAAAGGCCAAGCTGAGAAGCTGTTCATCAAGATCACGGGCCTGGAGATGAAGCTCGAGCAATACCGCATCGGCGAGAGCTTCGTCGACCACGTCGTCCGTGCCCGCGGCATCGCCTTCATGAACAAAGCCTGGGAGTGCGCCGAAAACCTCCCAACGCTCGCGGAGATTCACGCGCCTGAGGAGTGGATCCAGCGACTCAGTAGGTAGCCCCTGGCGGGAACGAGCCGCTTGCCGGCAGGGTCAACGTGGAGCAAGAACGCTTCGAGCGTGAGCGCCCCAAGGAGCGGCGCGGTACCTGCTTCACCAAAGACGCACAGAGTCGGCATCTGTTCACCATCGATCTTGGCATCCACGGGGCCGACCTCGTACTCGACGACACGCCCGTCACCCAGCTCGAAAGGCAGTTTACGGATTGGCCGGACACCCAACTGGGCAAGAAGTTCGCGAGGAATGACGCTGTAAGTCGCCCCCGTGTCGACCATGGCTTCTATCGTAGCCTCGCCGGCAGGCCCGATAAGGGTCAGCGGATACTGGAATGTGCCCAAGCGGGCCGACTACTCCAGGTAATCCTTCAGCTTGCGGGAGCGGCTGGGGTGGCGCAGCTTCTGGAGGGCCTCCGCCTCGATTTGGCGGATGCGCTCGCGGGTCACGCTGAACTCGCGGCCAATCTCCTCGAGAGTCCGGTTGCGGCCGTCTTCCAGGCCGAAGCGCAACTCCAGCACCTTCCGCTCGCGCGAGGTGAGCGAGTCCAGCACCTCGCCAATTTGCTCTTTCAACAACTGCCGCGACGCCGCGTCGACCGGTGACAGTGAGCTGCGGTCCTCGATGAAATCGCCCAGCGAGCTGTCCTCTTCCTCGCCGATCGGCGCCTCGAGCGACATCGGTTCGCGGAAGATGCGGATGATCTCGCGCACCTTGTCCACCGTGATCTCCATCTCGTTGGCGATCTCTTGGGCGGTGGGCTCGCGCCCCAGCTCCTGGAGCAGGTTGCGCGCCGAGCGGTTGAACTTGCTCATGGTCTCGACCATGTGCACCGGGATGCGGATGGTCCGGGCGTGGTCAGCCAGCGCGCGAGAAACCGCCTGGCGGATCCACCACGTGGCATACGTGCTGAACTTGTAGCCGCGGTGATAGTCGAACTTCTCGACCGCGCGGATGAGGCCGATGTTGCCTTCCTGGATGAGGTCCAGCAGCGACATGCCGCGACCGACGTACTTTTTCGCTACAGAAACAACGAGCCGAAGGTTCGCTTCGGTCAGATGCCTTCGCGAGCCTTCGGCTTCGGACATGATCTGGGGGTCCGGTTCGGCGCCTTTATCGAGCTCGAATTCGCCGCGTTCGATTTTTTGCGCCAGGTCCACCTCCTGCTCCGCTGTCAGCAGGGCCACCTTGCTGATTTCCCGCAAGTACAGTCGGACGGAATCGTCCAGGTCCTCCCGGTCCATCTCGATGACCGGCGCGTGCTCCACGAGCACCCGGCTGGCCTCGGCGATCTTGGCCGACCAGTCCGCGATTACGGGGTCGGCCCAATCGTTGTCTAGGTGTTTAGGAACCTCACTGAGTGCTGCGCGGATACTGTGGCCTACGGCCTCTGGCCGATCCGAAGGAGCAACGCTGGTCCTCATGCCCGTCCTTATTCACCTAGAGTCAAATCGAGGTAATCGCGCGGAGGGGAGATGCTTAAGAGGTTCCGGAATTATCGCACCGCGGGGGTCTTATGTCAATCGCTTTTGTCTGCCCCGGCACCATGCGCGCCGGAAGCGTAGCACAAGCATTAGGCTCTCGCTAGCCCCTACTTGTTGGCTGCAGCCAAAGCTTGGCTGGCATGCGCGAAGGGAGAATGGGCAGACAGAGAAGCGAGGCTAGCTCGCTTTGCGGAGGCGCGGGTCGCGCGCGGCTGGCGTGCGGCCAACGGCCACCCGACGCTGCCTGGCGCGTGCCAGGCGCTGCTCCAATTTCACGGCGTATTCCGGCAGTGACGTGGCGCCGGTGATGGCAAATGCTGCCCGCCGATCGGCCGCGCTCAAGTCGAAGGTCGCCAGCGCCCGCCGTGGGTTTGTCAGCAGCAGCTCCTGAAACTCCCCGTCCACGATTGCCAGGCCGAAGATGGCGCGAAGGTCGTCGCTGAGGATAGGTTCCAACGGCTGCCACGGCATCAGCGGAGAGCCTTGTGGGCTGGCCGCCTTAGGCGGCATCGGATCGGTGCCTATCTGGGCCTTCCGGCGCCATACGGCTCCGCCGCTCGTTCTCGATCTCGATGGCCAGGTCCATGTAGCCGCGGGGGGCTATCCGTCTGATGGCGCGCCACGCGCCGGGGGTGATGCTCGTCGACAGATCGTCCTGGTGGGTCCGAAAAGCCTGGATGCCCTCAGACTCCAGCGCTTGGCGCAGTGTGCCCGAAACGATCAAGGAGCCGATCACTTCCTGAAGGCAAGCCTCGTCCGCCGGGCTGAGGTGACTATTCATGCAAGTGCCTCGACTAACCGCCGGATGCAACCGGGATGGGCATCCGGTTGGTAATGATTTCTAACGTTGTGGCGTCAGCCCCGCTGACGCGTGCTTTGACTGTCGCGAAGGCCACCACACCGACTCCCACGGCGAGTACCACGTCGCCCGGAGAGAGGATGCGCACATAGCCATCACCGACCCTGATGTTGAGCCAATCTGAGAGAAACGGGAGTGCTGTTTGGCTCCATGGGCGGAGGACGTCCTTGCCTCCCCAGAGCCGTGCCTCGCCGCGCGGCGCGACGACACGAAATCCGTCCGCCGCGGCTGCTTCGGGCGTCAACACCATGGTGCCGCCGTTGGCAGTCATGACCGCCAGGTTGAGGCCCAGGCCAAGAAATGGAATGAACATGAACGGGAGCTGTCGCAGTCCCCAAAAACCGAGGACCGCCAGGCCGAAGCCGCTCATGAGGATCACGCGATAGCCCAGGCTGCTCGCGGTGCCGTTGGCCGCCCAGGTCATCGCCAGCAGCTGCACCATGAAGCCCCCGGCGATGATGGCGAGATGTCGAACAGGAATAACCTGACCCAGGCGCAACACCCTGCCGCCGCTCAAGGCGGCAAGCAGGATGCCGAGCGCCGTGGGTATAGCCAGGATCAAGCGCGAACTACCTCGCGAGAGTGGCTATGGTCCGGAGTTGCCGTCAGCGCCGCCAGCGATGGCGCCCAGGGCCAACAGCGTGATGACGAGCGCGGTGCGCCCCTTTGTGCTCTGGATCAAAAGAGCCGCCCGGTTGATGAACTGCCGCATGATTCCCCCTTTGTGGTGTGTATTTGGAGATGGCGGCAGTGTATGGGGCAAAGTACTCACAAATAACTCACAGCCAGGTTGCTGGCAGCCATCGACCGATGGCTAAGTGGTCCGCGGCAGAAGTCCGGCCACGGTTATTTGTCCCTCTCCCATCGCAATG
>DAIUFO010000379.1:0-3994 GCA_036844545.1 Chloroflexota bacterium | reverse complement strand
GAAGCAGCCGCCCTGTGTGAGGCCTGCAACGTGTGCGCACCGCGGGGTCGGCTCCGCGGGTTGGGCCTCGCCGTGCTCCAACTGTCGAAGGTCTTTCCTGCCGACGTCGAACTACGGAACGACTGGTTGCCAGCCGTCAGGCAATGGTTCGTACGCGATCCAGATGCCCACCGGTCGTTCGGTCTACAGCCTTACGCGACCAACGCGCCGGTGACGGCGTTCCTGGCATGTGTCGCGAAACGATTGCCGGCCGAGCTGGCCGGGGCCATTTTCGTTCGCATGTTGGATCTCCTCGCTGACCACGCCGAAGCAGAGCGCAGCTGCTACGTGCTGCATCTGTCGGCGAAACACCTCGCGGACCAGAGGGACACCAACCCAATGGTCGCCAAGCTAATTGCTGCCCATGATTGGCCGGGCGCGATTGCCGCCATGAGGCCGCCCAACGTCAATCGTCCCGGAGTGCTCGAGAGTTATGAGGCTGCCTTACGCAATTCGATCGGCCGGCGCAAGCCAGCCACTTATCGAAGTGGTCGCCTTGATTGCCGCTCTGGGACTGTCTCAGTCAGCCATTCATGCGACGTGCCCGCGAAGCCGATTGTTTCGTTGCGCGAGCGCATCGCGCGGGTGAGTCAGAGTGCCAGCACCAATCAACCAGAGGTCGACGACGAGGAACCAGCAGAGGACGCTGACCTTCCCGGCGATGACCCGAGCACTTCCGGCGTTCGACGGTCATCGGGGTTGCAGAACAACATTGCGTTGGGCGTCGCTCGCGATCTGAACGACCTTGACCCCTTGAAGATGCACAGGCTACTGGTGCGGCTGGCCACGAGCGATCTCGATCGATCAGAGCAGTGGGTATTCAGAGTTTCGTTGACCACCATGTACTGCACGGGCTGGCCGGCTGGCGTACTAACTGCATTGGCAGAAGGTGAAACGGCTCGCTATGAATCTGCATCCGGCGCCGTCCTTATGCCCGGGACCTTGATCTCGCCCTGGCCAGAAATTGCCTCCCGAACCTTCCATATCCTGCTTCACCCTCAGCTCGTGCGCCTGTTTGACTCCTTGGTCCACAGCGGGCTTTTCCGCCTGCCGGATGGCGAGCCCATCACCTCTGCTCACGTTTCGGCGGCGCTACGCGTGCTTTGTGCCGAAGACTCCGTGCGTGTAACGCAGGCGATGCTGCGCGGCGCAGTCTGGCGTGTTGGCCGGGACAAGGGCTGGACGCCTGAGCGCCTCATCATTTGCACTTGCAAGTCGGACCCGGGCTTTCGCAACGACGTCCACTATCTCCTGTTTGGCGACGAGCTCGATGCCAGACCCTTGCACGAACTGATGTTGGCGTCGCTTACTGAGGCAGAACGACGCTGGCACAAGCTGGAGCGCAGCGGTGTCCCTGCGGTCCGTTGAGGGCGACGTCCAGCTCAGACCAGTCACGATCGAGCTTCTTCGCCAGGTTGAAGTCTTTCGCACTGCCGCGATTGAACGGCTCGCTGTTGCAACTTCGGACGAAGAACGATGGAACGCGCGGGTGGCGCTGGTTGCCTATGAGTTAGGTGCTGCCCGTGGCCTCCGACCCGTCGAACTCGTTCGATTCACGGCTAGCGATGTAAGCCTGTCCCGAGACGTGCTCTTGCTGCGTCACCCCAAAGCCACGAGACGTGGCGCAGACCCGCGCCCGGTCCCATTGGGGCCGACCCTGGTGACCGACTTGCAGCCGCTGATCGACGGCCTACGTCGCACCCACCAGGACGACGCGCCCGTCTTGTCAGTGTGGCGGGACGGCGCGCTTCAACCGGCGAGCCCAAAACAAATTAGCCAACTGGCGAGCGCGATCTGTGGTCGAGGGACTGGCGAGCCCGGCCACGTTGGCAAGTGCCGGCATCTCAACATCCAGCTGCTCGAAGCGCTCGAGCACGGCTTCGCCAGTGGGCCAAGTAGCTACGCACTGCAAAGGGGTAGGTCGGCAGCCGTGGGCCATGGCCAGTCCGGTGGCTGGAGCATATACCTGGGCGTCGATCCGCAGGTGGTGCGGGAGATCATGGAGCGGCTTGATCGATACCTCCAGTGGAAGTCGGCGGAGGACACGCGGACGCTAGTGCCACCATTTAGCCAACCAGCAACACCGCGACGCCGATCGACATCGACCCACACACAGGGGCGCTCTGGCTCAGACTGGGCCACGCTCGGACTTGAGCTGTCCGGTGTTGAAGTGGACCTGATGTCCCCAGCCTATGAGCGGCTCTGGGACTTTCGTTGGGCAGAGCTCTTTGGGCTTCAGCGGGAGGAGGCGCTGGCCACCGCGCTCTTCATCCAGTTGGTCGGGTTCGGCGAGATACTGGCACCAGTCGACGCTGTACCAGGCTTGACCTGGGACGACGTCGAGCTGTCTGACGATGGCTTGCTTCTTTCTATTGCGCTCTCGAATGCAAACGGCAAGCTCAAGGTATGGGTGGGAGCGGCCGAGCTGCTGCTGTGCAGACGGTTACGGGCAGCCGGCGCGTCCGGCCCGTTCAGCCGTGTTCGCATGGACATCGTCAACCCACTGCTTGAATGGTTGTTTGGCCGGACCGTGACGCTCGAGGAGCTGCAGCGGGCAAATCGCCTGGCTCATCTGGGTACGCACCCTCCTGACCACATCGGGTATCTCACGGGAAAGGTCAGCCACAAACTGCTGGTTGAGCCAGACAGAGAGATGGGCGGTTCTGTTCGGCACCAGTCGGACCCATTGTTTCAGCCACTCGAGAGCGTCCTGCGGCAGCGTTCGGAGAAGGTGACCCTGCATGAACTTGAAGGACTAGTCGATGCGGCGCTCCCAGCCTGGCGTGGCTGGTCGGTCGGTGACGCTGGAGCGCTGGTCCCGAAGCTCATCATCGAAAGCCTGCGACTTTGTTGCGGTACGCCGATGCGCAACGGACGGCGGTCGCGAAGCCCCAGCACATTGCGAGCCCTGCTCCAGGAGCTTTGTCTGCTGCGAGCTGTACTGGCCGACCGTCCCATACATCAGCTGACGAAGGCCGACGTCGACCTTGCGCTGGATGGGCGTCGTGCCGAGGCCCGCCTCAACAGCGCGATCCATTGGCTGGCACGCGCTTGTCGCAAGCAGGAGCTTCAGCCGCCAAGGCAGTTCCGCCTCACCGAGCAGCGTTTTTTCCGTCCGGTGGAGTTGCCCAGGAGCGTTGATGTCTACGCGGTGATCGACTCGTATGAGCCGCCGCAGCGTCCGCTCGTCGCATTGGTATTGATGTGCTGTTGTGTTGCGCGCAAATCGGAGATCGGTCGGCTGCGACTGGGCGATCTCCTGATGGACGATCACGTGCTCCTCGTAGACATCAGAGCTGCCAAAGGCGGCCGCCCGGCTCAACGCCGGGTACGCATTCCCCGGGCGCTCCGTCCATTGATTGCGGCCATGTCACAACATATCCAAAGAGGAGAACGAGAGAGCAGGCTGCTGCAGCCACTGGTGGCCCGCTCGTCCTCAACCGATGCCATCTTTCAACGGCTGAGCTACAGGTTGGCTGGCCGCAGCATCAAATGGACTCCGCACATGATGCGCGCCATCGCCAGCACCGAGGCTCGAAGAGCCGGCATGGACCCGGCCCAAATCGGGGCAACGCTCGGCCATAAGCTGGTGGCCACGACGGTTCAGCACTACATCGCCTTCGATCCCCTGGACGTCAAGCCAAGAGCGATGGCCCTCGCTGACGCCTTGCCTGGCCGGCTGACGACGAGTGCGATCGCCTACGTTTTCGGCGTGTCCTTACGCACAGCTGAGGGCCTCCGCCGCACCACGGGCGGCGACCTTAGGCTGCTGGCGGGCTCTCACGTCCGCCATCGAGCCGCCTGACTCCGGCAGTTTTCGGTGGCTGATGACCCGGCTTCTTAGCGCCCTTAGCGTGCTCCGCAGGTGCTGACTGTCTGCGCGTCCAATCCTGTTCGAGGGATCCCACTGGGTGTGCGACAGATTTGTAGGTCCGGGGGTCAGGCCGCGCTGGTC
>DAIUFO010000378.1:0-4007 GCA_036844545.1 Chloroflexota bacterium | reverse complement strand
ACTGCTGGCCACACGTAGCCTCTGCCATCTCGCTACGCCGCTAAATAATTACCAAAGATCCTACCTGTGACATATGGAGCTGTCGATGTAAACAGTCTCAGCGGTCATCGGCGCGAAGCTCCATCAGTGCCTCGAACATCGACTTCTCTCCAGGCATCGGCGGCGGCATGTCTCGCAGCAGCTCTGCCATGTCGTGACGTGTAGCAGGGATCAGCTTGCCCTCGGCGACCATTTGATCCCACCAGTCGTCTTCGCCCTTCAGCGGCACGATACGCGCCACCGGCCGGCCTCTATCCGTGACATCGATTGTCTCGCCGGCTGCTACACGCCGAATGACGGCGCTGGTGTGTCCCTTGAGCTCCCGAATGCCCACTTGCATGTAGCTACATTGGTACTACATGCTGTGGGCCCGAAGGCCTACGCCGGCCGGAACTTAGGCAGCGTCACTTCCGGGGTTACGTCGTCGTAGACGGCTCGAACTTTCATGCCGACTTTGACCTCCTCCCAGGGGCAGTGGACGACGTTGGCGGTGAGGACGACCGCGCCGTCGGTGCCGTCGAGCATGGCTTGGGCGATGGCGTAGGGGATGTCCTGGGCGAAGACGGGGTTGGTGGCCTGGTGGACCACCACGTAGGAGACGATGGTGCCCGTCTCGGCGAGCTTGGTCCAGGACGCCTCCCAGGACCAGCAATGCGGGCAGAAGCCCTGCGGCGGCCAGCGGAGCTTGCCGCAGCTGGAGCACTTCTGGGCTCGCAGCTCGTGGGCCTTGGCGCCCTCCCAGTAGGGCTGTGTGTCGGGGTCGGCGAGGGGCAGCGGCTTGGTGTAATCAGCCATCGATCAGGCCCTCCTCAGCAGCAATGAGCTTTGGCCGCCCTCACCACAGGTGAGAGCGATCTCCGGGTCGCGTACCTGCCGGCACGTCGTCCGGTCGTAGGTGTGCGGCCCCTCGCATAGGTCGTCCACCACGCCGCCTGGCCGCAGCTGCTGCACCGCCTCGACGACGTGGTTCAGACCCTGGGCGTAGCATTCCGAGAGCAGCCCGCCGTGGGTGTTGACCGGCACCTCGCCGTCGAGGCCATTCTTGCCGGCGCTCACCCAGCCGCCGACCTCGCCTTTGGGCACCAGGCCAAAGTCCTCCATGTGCAGCATGCACATCATCGTGAACGGGTCGTACAGCTCGGCCACGTCTACGTCCTTGGGTGTGATGCCCGCTCCGGCGTAGAGCTGCGGCGCGGCGATGGCGCCGTAGGTCGTGTACAGGTTTGGAAACGGCTCGCAGCCGCCCATCATCGACATGATGTACACCGGCGCCTGCTTCATGTCCCGCGCCCGATCGGAGGAGGTGATCAGCAGCGCCACGGCGCAGTCGGAATCCAGGCAGCAGTCGAGCAGCCGAAAGGGATAGACCACCCAGCGCGAGTTCTGGTGGTCGTCCACGGTGATGAGCTGGCGCATCATCGCCTTCTTGTTGAGGCTGGCGTGCTTGCGTTCCGTGACGGCGAGATGGGCAAAGTCCAGCGTGGTCGTCCCGAATTTGGCCATGTGGGCTGTGGCGTAATGGCCGAAGCTGGCCGCGGCGTGCATGTTGCCGTACGGCGCAGTGAACTGCATCGGGCCTTCCGCTCCACCGCCCGAGGCCGCCCGCGTGGGCCGGCGCTGGCTGCGGCCGTTCATCGCGCGGAACACCAGCACGTTCTTGCACACGCCGGAATACACCGCCATGGCCGCGGACATGACAGCCGCGCTGGCCCAGCCCCCGCCGCCCTGGTTGAGCAGCTCGTAGTTGACCCGCTCGATGCCCATCGCCTCGGCCAGGTCCCGCGGCCCCGGCGTGTCGGGCCGCCAGTAATAGGTGACGATGCCGTCGATGTCTTTCGGCGTCAGGCCGGCGTCGTTGATAGCCATCAGGCTAGCCTCGGCGGCCAGGTTTAGGACAGTCGTGCCGGAATTCTTGCTGAACGTGCTCCAGCCAATCCCGGCGATGGCCGTCTTGTCTTTGATGGGCAGCTCTGGCATGGGTTCCTCCTAACCGTGGCGCTGGCGCGCGGGCAATACTAGCGCAATCGCAGCCGCCTGATACGATGCCGCGGTGCGTCGCCTATCCCCGCTGTTCGAGTTCTCATGCGTCGCTGTGGTTGGCGCCTCCGACACCAACCACACCGGCCTGGGTACCTACCGGGCGCTGCAAGCGCTCGGCTTCGAGGGTCGTTACTACCCCATCAACCCAAGGCGCGACGAGGTCCACGGCCTGAAAGCCTACCCAAATGTGGCCGGTCTGCCCGAAGCGCCGGACATGGTCGTGATCGCCATCCCACGCGAAGGGGTGCCCGACGTCATCGACGAATGCGCCCTGCGCGGCGTGAAGGCGGCGGTGATCCTGAGCGCCGGCTTCCTGGAGCTGGACGAGCTGGGCGCCCGGCTGCAGGCGCGTATCACCGCCACGGCTCGTCGCAGCGGGCTGCTGGTGAACGGCCCCAACTGCCTCGGGCTGGCCTCCATCGTGCACCGCACGGCCGCCTGCAGTATGGGCCTGCAGGGCTTGAGGCTCGGCAAGGTGGGTGTCATCTCCAACAGCGGCGGGCTCATGAATGAAGTCATGTCCCGCGGCGGCGGCCTGGGCATCGGCTTCAGCCACCTGGTCTCCTCCGGCAATGAGGCCGGTGTCACCTCTGCTGACGTCATCGACTTCTTCGTCGACGATCCGGCGACGGACGTGATCCTGGGCATCTTGGAGACCGCGCGGGACCCGGAGCTGTTCGTTCGAGCCGCGGAGCGGGCACTGGCCGCTCGCAAGCCGATCATCGTCCTAAAGATGGGCTCGTCCGAGAAAGCCGCCCGCTCGACCCTCACTCACACCGGCGCCCTGGCCGGCAGCGACGCCGTGTACAGCGCCCTGTTCCGGCAGAAGGGCATCGTTCGCGTCAACGACATCGACGAGCTGGTCGAGATGGGTGCGCTGTTCTCCACGTCCATCGACATCCTGCGCCAGCGCCGGCTGGAGCGGACGGCCATCATCGAGATCTCGGGCGGCGGGAAGGGCCTGGTCAGCGACACCGCCGCGGCGGCGGGCGTCGAGCTGCCCGACCTGCCGCCGGCGGTCGCGGAAAGCCTGCGCGAGAAGCTGCCCGACTTCATCGAGCCCAGCAACCCCATGGACACCGCCGGCTCCTGGGGCGAGCCCATCAAGGAGACGGTCTATCCCATCGTGCTGGACGCGTTCGCGTCTCAGCCCGACGTGGACGTGATCCTGTCCCGCTACACCATCCCGCGAAGCGGCGACATCGGTCCGCTGAACACGCGCCTGGCCGAGATGGAGGCGGCCAAAGCGGCCCATCCGGACCGCCTGTTCGGCGTCCTATCTCGGACGTCCGACCAGTTCTGCGACGAGTGGGCCGAAGCCGTCCGCGACCGCCGCATCCCCTTCGTCCAAGGCTACGGCCGCGGCCTCCACGCCATCGCTCGCCTCGCCGACTACAGCCGCGCAGTGCATGGACGCCTTCCGCCATCCCCAACCATCCCCTCTCCCGCCGCGGCGGGAGAGGGGATGGTTGAGGGAGCCCACCAAGTCCTGAGTGAGATCCAGTCCAAGGACATCCTCCGAGCCGCCGGCCTGCCAGTCATCGAGACGTCGGCGGCGAAAAGCGCCGAAGAAGCGATGGACCTTGCTCAGTGCGTCGGCTATCCGGTCGCCTTGAAGATCATTGCCCCGGACATCACCCACAAGAGCGACAGTGGCGGAGTGAAGCTCGGATTGAAGGATGCCGAAGCCGTGCGCTGGGCATTCGAAGAGCTGCGAACCTTAAACGGCTTCCGCGGCGTCGCCGTCCAACCCATGGCCGCTCCAGGATTAGAAGTCGTCTTAGGCGCCCACCGCGACGCCCAGTTCGGGCCGGTGATCCTGTTCGGCCTGGGGGGCGTGTTCGTCGAAGTCCTGCACGATGTCGCGATGCGGGTGGCGCCACTCACCGCGGACGACGCCGAAGCCATGTTGGACGAGATCAGCGGCC
>DAIUFO010000377.1:0-4019 GCA_036844545.1 Chloroflexota bacterium | reverse complement strand
ACGAAGGTTTTCGACCGGTTTAGCTTTCGTTTACGCGTTGTTTACGCGCAAGCGGCGATGATAGCCCCAAATGAATCCGGCGCCGTGCGAGGGAGCAGCACATGAGCGAAGGGCTTGGCAGTCGCCGGAACAAGCGGCCCAATACGCCCCGATCCTGCTGCTTGGGCACAGTGCTCTCGGCTCAGCGCTGGCAACGGAGCTCCTCCGGGATGGGGTGCAGCTGACGTGTGTCCAAACGCTGGCGCAAGCAGAGCTGTGCATTGCCGCGCATCCGGTATGCCTGGCTCTGCTGGAGCTCGACCCGGGATCGTGCTCCGGCGCAGCGGCGCTCAAGGCATTCCGGCGCGCCGACATTCCGGCCATTGTTCTCGGGAGTGGGGCGGATCTACTCGCCCAGCGAATAGCCTTCTTGCTGGGCGCCAACGACTTCGCTACCACAAGTGAGGGGGCAGCGTATCTCGCCGGGCGAGTACGCTTCTTTCTGCGCCGTCACCGGCTCCGCTCCACGCAACGGCTCATGTTCGGCGGCCTGGAGCTCGACCTCACCCGTCCAGCGGCTTGGGCAAAGGGCAGCAGCCTCGATCTCACGCTCTCCGAGTACCTGGTGCTGGCCGCGCTGCTGAAGGCCCAGGGGCAGACGGTCTCCCGCGACCAGTTGGTCGTCCAGGTCCGCGGGCACGCGAAGGCCCTCCCGCTCGTGCGGTCCATTGATGCTCATGTCAGGGCACTTCGGCGGAAGCTCCACCAGGCGCTTGGTGCCGACCCGATTGTGGCCGTGCGAAGTCGGGGCTATCGCCTCGCAACCGAGCCCGTCCCGGCGACGCTGTCCCTTGCCTATAAGGCGCTTCAGTCGTTGGCCGAGCCTGTCCTGATTCTGGACACCCACGCTCGGGTGAGTTACGCGAACGACGCTGCGCAGGCATGCATAGGCCGTTCCGCGGCAGCCATCGAGGGACTTCCCTGCGCTGGCGTATTGGGCTGCCCCGCCGGAAGCGCCGAGCCCACCCGCTGCCTGGCAGCCGCGGCTGTCGCAACTGGCATGGCACAAACGGAGAGCCACTGGATCTGTCCGCAGCAGACGGGCTTAGGCGTGATTGAGACGGTATCTCCTCTTCCCGACACGCCTGGCTATGTGGTCCTGCAGCTTCAGTTGGAGCCAGCGCCAGCGCGGGGCTCTTGAAACCAAAGCTTCTCCTACTGGGCCTGGGGCAGCAGCTGGAACAGACACGCCAAGTGCTCGCTCCAGTCGCGACCGAAATGCGTTGCTATGCCACTGCTCCGCAGGCGCGTGTCGGGCTGAAAACCGATCGGCCGAATGTGATGGTGATTCAACTGGATGGAAATGCGCCGGACCAATGGCTAGAGGTGGAGCGAGTCATCGGGGACGCCGGAGGGATTCCAACGCTTGTTGTGGCCGAGAACGCTGGCGTGGAGGGGCGGGTAGCCGCGCTGGCACTGGGCGTGGACGATGCCATGAGCTCGCCGTTCCATCCCGCCGAGCTCGTCGCTCGGGTGGAAGCCCTCGCCCGCCGGCAAGCGCCAGCCCCTCCGCTCCGGGAGCAGTTGCGCTGGAGCGGTCTCGAGCTCGATTCGCTGAGTCACCAAGCGCGACTTGATGGACGCGACCTTTCGCTCACGCGCACCGAGTTCGAACTACTTGAATTGCTGATGCGGTGGCCGGGCCGCATTTTCACTCGAGATCAGTTGGCCACGCACCTTCACGGGGACGCCGAACGTCCCCCAGGCGAACGAGCGATCGACATCCAGGTCGCAGGGCTGCGCCGTAAGCTTCGGCCCTCGCCCACCGCCAGGACTGCGATCGAGACGGTCCGGGGCACTGGCTATCGTCTCCACCATTGAGGCCGGCACACGTCAGGTTGAGCGCAAATTCGCTGTTTTATGGCCATACGCTTACATGTGCCTCACATTAGCCTGGTACGGTCACCGGAAATGGATCCAAGCGCCCCGCTGTCCCGCTTCGGCAGCTTGGGGCTGAGCGCCTGCGGCTGGTCACACTGTACCCGGAACCTGGACCTGTGGTTCAAGAAGGTGCCGCTCTGCCAAGAGCACTTCGATGCGGTTCGAGCTCACATCCAGCGCCAGGGATGGGACCTCTATGCGTTTGAAGGCAACGTCCGCGAATTGCTCGTTCAACTGGCGGGGGTAGCGCCTCACAATTCGGCTCTGCTGGGAGACGGGTTGTGAGCGCCGTCTTGATCGAGCGGGCCCAGCCGCCTCACCTGATTGGCTGGGCTCACCCTGCGTGCCTCGACGGCCAGGTCGGCTGGCGTATTTTGCTGGATGTCGATAGCGCTTCAAAACAGTGCAGCTTTTGCCACAAGTCCATAGGCCACCGAGCGCTGCCGGAGGCGGCGAGCGGACGTCCGCTGATGTGGCGCTGAGCTGCCATGGAGACTTGGGAGTTCGATCGGTGAGTTGGAGGGAACCGAGATCATGATCGCCGTAGCAGCAAGGAGTCAGGCACGCGCCGCCGCCAACGATCGCGATGCCTTCTACCGTGAGCTCGGACCATTAGGCGTTCGCCCGCTGTGGCCAGTGCTGTCCGAGCTGCTCACGTCCGAGCCGAGGGTGAAAGCGGTACCTTACATCTGGCGCTATCGCGAGCTCCGGCCGCGGCTACTCCATGCAGGCAGCTTGGTGAGCGCGGAGCAAGCCGAGCGGCGGGTGCTGATGCTGATAAACCCAGGGCTGGGCGGCAAGATAGGCGCGACGGCAACACTGTTCGCCGGGTTGCAACTGGTCCTGCCCGGCGAGATCGCGCGCTGCCACCGCCATACGCCGGCGGCGTTTCGCTTCATCGTGGCGGGAGACGGCGGTTATACGGCAGTAGAAGGGGAGAAGACGCTCATGAGCAAGGGTGACTTTGTGACCACGCCGGCCTGGACCTGGCACGATCACGGCAATGACTCGCCGCATGCCATGATGTGGCTGGACGGGCTCGACCTGCCGCTCGTCGCCGGGCTGGACGCGACCTTCTTTGAGCCATACGAGGATGATCGGCAGCCGCTCGTCAGTCCCATGGATGACTCTCAAGCCCGCTGGGCCGCTAACCTTCGGCCGAGCGGATGGGGAGCGGATCGCGGTGGCCCGGCTTCCCCGGTGCTGAGCTACCGCTGGGATGCATGCCGCGAGGCGCTGCATGCACTGCGCGAGCAACGGGGCAGCGACTACGACGGTGTGCTCATGGAGTACACCAATCCCTGCACCGGCGGTCCAGTCCTGCCGACCATGGGCGCCTATCTGCAGCTGCTGCGCAACGCAGAACACACTCAGGCGCACCGGCATGTAGCCAGCACGGTCTACCACGTCGCGGAAGGCGCCGGCTTCAGCATGATCGCCGGCGCCTGCTACGACTGGGTGGAGGGAGACACCTTTGCCGTCCCAGCCTGGACGTGGCACGAGCACGCTGCCGTCGGTAGTGAAGCGGTCTTGTTCTCGTTCAGTGATCGGCCCGCGCTTCGGGCGTTGGGCCTGGATCGCGAGGAAGCTCTGCCGGCTTGATTTCGTCTGCACGGACCCCGCCCCGCATTTGCTGGCTAGGGCGCCAGCATCAGCGGGAGGTTGGCTGCCCTCAGGGCCTCCGATGCGACCGGGGCCAGCCTCCGCCAGTCGCCGCTTCCCTCCTGGGCAGCCACAACCACGATGTCAAGGTTCCCCAGCAGATCGCCGCGGAGACCTTCGTGCTCGCTTGCCCGGAAGTTCACGGGTCCGCCTGTTACCTGGCGCAGCGGGGCTCAATGTGTGCCTCGAACGGAACGAGGAGCGAGCTCCGAGCCGTCTTGGGTAGCTGAAGTCCCGGCCACGCAGGCGGATTCGGGCTCCCAGCTGCCGGGCGAGCCGCGTGCCTGCGGCCAGGGCCGCGCCTCCGTCAGGCGAACGGTCGAGCGCAACCAGCACCTGCATGGCGGCTCGCCGGCCAGGCCTGATGCCTGTGGGCCGGAAGCAACATGAGCGGCGCGGCAAGTGGCATTTCTGGCTGACCATGATCGGCATGAACC
>DAIUFO010000376.1:0-4043 GCA_036844545.1 Chloroflexota bacterium | reverse complement strand
CGGCGAGGGCTTCCTCTTGGGCTTTGGTCAAGCGGAGGGGGAGGATCTGGGCGGTCTCGGGTACCAATGGCGGTGGCTCGTCCACCTCGGAGACGACCGTCGCTAGGCCGCGCTCGACGAGTTGCTTCAAGCCCATCTCCGAAGGCAGCGCGCGGGCGTCGATGCCCAGCGGCGCCAGCAGCAGCGTCTCCAACGTGGCCAGCTGGCGCGGGGCGCGAGCGAGGTCCTGCATGGCGGCCGGCACGTTTACGCCACGAGCGATGCAGGCGATGCGGCGCAGCTTTGGGCTGGCCATGGTGGGCGGCAGGAACAGGTCCACCGCCTCCTTGATAGGGGCGGCGTAGTGCTCGGATATCCACTGGGCCAGCTCGATCTGGTGCGGCAGCAGCAGGGGCTCAGCGGCGCGCAGAAGGGGCTTGACGTCGGGTACGCCCTCTTGGGTCAGGCGGAAGACGACGCCTTCCATCTGGCGGCTGCCGAAAGGAACGACAACGCGCTGGCCGGGCTCGACCTCGACGCCCGCTGGGATGGAGTACGTGTAGGTCTGGGCGCCCCGGCGGATGTTGGTGTCGACGACGACTTCGGCGTAGCCGGGGATGGGCATGCTACCCGGACGCTCCGATTAGTGAAGGGATGGGTTCCCTCACCCTGCCCTCTCCCGCCGCGGCAGGAGAGGGTGGCTCGTCGTCGGGTAGGTACTCCTTAAGGAGCTCGGCCAGCTTGGCGCTGAAGCCGGGCACGGCGGCAATGTCCTCGAGCGGGGCCTGACGGACGCCTTTGACCGAGCCGAAGCGCTTGAGGAGGTCCTTCTTGCGGCGGGGGCCAATACCCGGGATCTCGTCCAGCTGGGAGGAGATCGCGCTCTTGGCGCGGACGTTCCGGTGATAGGTGATGGCGAAGCGGTGAGCTTCGTCTCGGATGCGCTGCACCAGGTACAGGCCCTGGGAAGTGGCGGGCAGGATGATTGGCTCGGGCTGGCCGGGCAGGAACAGCTCCTCGCGCTCCTTGGCCAGGCCCGCGGCCGGCACGGAATCCACGCCAGCCTCGGCCAGCGCTTCGAGCGCGGCGCTGAGCTGGCCCTTGCCGCCGTCGATGACGATCAGGTCCGGCAGGCGGCCCCAGGATGAGGTGTCGTCCTCGGCGATGTTGGCCCGGCGGAAGCGGCGCCTGAGGACTTCCTTCATGGAAGCGTAGTCGTCCGCGCCGGTCACGGTCTTGATCTTGAAGCGGCGGTACTCGCTGTTCTTTGGCCGGCCGCCGGCGAAGACGACCATGGAGCCAACCGAATCTTTGCCCTGGATGTGCGAGATGTCGTAGCACTCGATGCGCCGCGGCAGGCGGTCCAGCTCCAGGTAGTCGGCCAGCTCGGTCAGGCCGGCTTGGACCTTCTGGTCATCCGTCAGCCACTTGAGCTTGAGAGTCTGAAGGGTCTCGCGGGCGTTCTTCTCGGCCAGCTCGATGAGGCGGCACTTCTCGCCCCTTTGCGGCACTAGGACGGTGACTTTACGGCCACGCTTCTGGCGGAGCCATTCGGCGACCGTGTCTGGATCCTCGATTGGGAACTGGAGCAGGACCTCGGCCGGCAGGTTGGTGGCGGTGTCGTAGAACTGCTCGATGAACTTCTCCAGGATCTCGGCCTCGGTCTCTTCTTGGGCGCCCTGCATGACGTATTCCTGCTGGCCGAGCACTTTGCCGCCGCGGATGATCAGCAGCATCACACAGGCGTCGCCCTTGTCGCGTGCCAGGGCGACCACGTCCTGGTCCTCCATGCCGGTGGACACGACGCGCTGCTTCTCCAGCACGCGGTTGATGGCTTTGACGCGGTCGCGCATGAGGGCCGCTTCCTCGAATTTCAGCTCGTCGGCCGCCTCGACCATGCGTTTTTCCATGCCCTTGCGGATGTCGTCGTGCTTGCCTTCGAGGAACAGCTGCACGTCGTTGATGACGGCTTGGTACTCCTGCTTGGTGCAGGCGCGGATGCAGGGGCCGATGCAGCGGTGGATGTAGAAGTCCAGGCAGGGACGGGTGCGGGCGTTCAGCGGCTTGGTCGGGTCGAGCGGGATGTCGGCCATGGGCCGGTTGCAGGATCGGTAGGGGAAGATGCGCTTCAGCAGCCTCAGCGTGTCGTCGAGGGACTTGGAGCTGGTGTAGGGGCCGAAGTAGCGGGCGCCGTCCTTGCGGTAGTTGCGGGTGCGGTAGACGCGGGGGAAGTCCTCGTCGAGCGAGATCTTGATGTAGGGGTAGTTCTTGTCGTCTCGCAGCATGACGTTGTACTTGGGGCGGTAGCGCTTGATCAGGTTGCACTCGAGGGCCAGGGCCTCGACAGGGTTGTCGACCAGCCAGTAGTCGATATCGGCGATCTGGCTGACCATCGACAGCAGCTTGGCCGTCTTGGAGTACTCGGCGTTGAAGTAGGAGCGCACCCGGCTGCGCAGGCTCTTGGCCTTGCCGACGTAGAGGACGGCGCCCTCGGCGTCCTTGTGCAGGTAAACGCCGGGCTTATCCGGCAAGCTCTTCAGCCTGGCCTGCAGCGCCTTGGGACGGTCCACTACGTGGATTCTAGAGATTGGGGGCGGGTGTTCCTTAAGCTGCCTGGTCGGTGAGGTGCTTGGGCTTGCGGCCACGGCGGGGGCGCTCCCAGTCGTAGTCGACGGGTGGGGTGGCCGGCGGGTGGCCGGCGCGACGGTGCTCGTCCCATAGGCGGGCGATCTCCTTGGAGAGCTCTTTCATCCGGGCGCGATCTTCCTCCGGCAGGGTGCCGTCAGCCCCGCGGCTGAACAGCTGCTGCCGCTGGGCGATCAAGTCGTTGATGCGCTTCATCGGATCCGTCATCGCTTCGCTTTGTGTAGTATCGCAAACAAGCGCGAAAGATCAAAGTAGCTGACGGTTAGCGTTTAGGCTGTAGCCGGGCCTTGAGGTGCTTGTCCATCCACAGCGCCACGGGCGCGGCCTGGTGCAGCCGGTCTGAGAGCCAGTCCAGCAGCTTGGGCGAGGGCATCAGCTCCTCCGGCAGGTCCTCGACGGACACGGCCAGACCCTTCAGCTTGAGCAGGTCCGCCCGAGGGTGGTCCCGCGGATAGGGTGGCGGCACACGCTTGAGGGCCTCGTGGGAGTTGAGGACGAAGCCGCCGTCTTTGATCCGATCGAGCAGCTTCCGCAGCTCGCCGCCTTTGCGGTCGTCGGCGATGGCCTGGCGGAACACCTGCAGGGCGTCCTTGTCGAGCTCCCAGCGGCCGAGGGCGACAAGGCTTTCGTCCAAGCCGAAGTGGATGTAGAGACTCGGCACCGACCAATTGCCCTCCTCGTGCGGCCGGATGGCGACATGCCCGGCCACGTGCGTCTTGAAGGGCGACTTGTCGGCCGAGAAGCGCGTGTCGCGGTAGATGCGGAACACATGGCGGTGGGCGCGCGACATCTCAGGGAAGACGTCGCTCAGGCGGCTCGGAAGCTCCTCCAGCAGCGCTTCCAGCGGACGGACCCACAGCTCCTCGTAGCGCTGCTTGTTGGCCTTGAACCACTCGCGGCTCTGCTTCGCCTGCAGCTCGAGCAGGAAGTTGAATCCGCCCGGCGGGAAGCCGCTGAAGGTGGCGGGCTGCGCGCTAGTTACCGGCAAGGCCGCGATCCTGGGCGTTTTTCACGGAAGAATTGTCGATCAGCCGAACGACGCCGGCAACCTTGATCTTGGGCGCCTCATGGTCGCGGCGAAAGGAGGGTCACCAGCACATACAGGGCGACTCCCAGGATTACCAGCCCACCAGTCGAGCCGAGCAGCACGGCCGGCACCGCCGAGAGACGGAACCTATCGAGCTTGAGCGCCTTGGCCCGGTAGTAGATCGGCCAGCGGTAGCGGCGCACCAGCCCAGCCGCGGCAATGGCTAGGAACGGCGCGAGCCGGATCAGCAATCGCAGCAGCACTCGCCCGGCCACCAGGCCGATCCGCAGCCACATAGGTACAGCGTAGCTTTAGGCTAGGACGTAAATCCTGGTCTGAAACCACAGCCCGTGCTCGGGGTTCTTGCACGGCGCGGCCGGCGTCACGTTTG